>NZ_QETJ01000001.1:0-129289 GCF_003105095.1 Pseudomonas sp. NDM
TTCGGCAGCTCCTACAGTTGAAATGCGTTTCCCTGTAGGAGCTGCCGAAGGCTGCGATCTTTTGCTTTCAGGGGTTAGTTGGCTGCCAGGCTCGCAGGCATGCACACACCGGTGCCGCCAATGCCGCAGTAACCTTCCGGATTCTTCGCCAGATACTGCTGGTGATAGGCCTCGGCAAAGTACACGGTCGGTGCCTGGTCGATCTCAGTGCTGATTTCGCCCAGACCGGCCTTCGCCAGTTCAGCCTGATACACGGCTTTGCTTTTCAGCGCTGCATCCAGTTGCTCCGGGGTGGTAGCGTAGATCACCGAGCGGTACTGGGTGCCGATGTCGTTGCCCTGGCGCATGCCCTGGGTCGGGTTGTGCAGCTCCCAGAACATTGCCAGCAGCTCTTCATAGCTGACCTTGGCCTTGTCATACACCACCAGCACCACTTCGGCGTGGCCGGTCAGGCCGGAGCAGACTTCTTCATAAGTCGGGTTCGGCGTGAAGCCACCGGCGTAACCGACCACGGTGCTGACCACGCCTTCGCGCTGCCAGAAGCGTCGTTCCGCGCCCCAGAAGCAACCGAGACCGAAAATCGCGAAGTCGACGTCCTGAAAGAATGGACCGAGCAGCGGAGTTTCTTCGAAAACGAAATGTTTTTCCGGCAGGGTCATCGGGGTTTCGCGGCCGGGCAGGGCTTGTTCTTTGGTTGGAAGCACGTTTTTGTTCACCAGAATTTCCGAGCGCAGAACCATGATCGTTCCTCTCAGTCAGGTTGGAGGTAAAAGGTCAGACCGCCAGTGTGCCGAATGATGCCGGAATTCGCACTATCAAAACTGTGGGAGCGAGCCTGCTCGCGAACGCGGGGTGTCAGGCGACGAAGATGTCGATGGTTTTATCGCCTTCGCGAGCAGGCTCGCTCCCACAAGGGATCTTCATAGAGGCAGGCTTTAGAGGCACAGCGGCCCACGCGGGTAGCGCTTGAGGGCTTTGATCAACTCGTCACCGGGAATCGGTCGGTCGAACAGATAACCCTGACCGACGTCGCAACGATGCCGGCGCAGGAACGCCAGTTGCTCGGCGGTTTCGATGCCTTCGGCGACCACCTTGAGTTTCAGGTTATGGGCCATGGCAATCACCGCGGAGGTGATTTCCATGTCGTCCTGGTTGTCAGGGATTTCATGGATGAAGCTGCGATCGATCTTGATGATGTCGATCGGGAATTTCTTCAGATAGCTCAACGATGAATAACCGGTGCCGAAGTCATCCATGGCCAGGGTCAGGCCGAGACGCTTGAGCTGGTCGAGTTGCAGATGCGTGTCTTCGGTGGCTTCCAGCAGCAGGCCTTCGGTCAGCTCCAGCTCGAGCAGATTGGCCGGCAGCGCTTCCTCCTTGAGGATGTTGGCGATCGAGGCGACCAGATCCGGATCGGAGAACTGTTTCGGCGACAGGTTGATTGCCACTTGCAGATTGCCCAGGCCGGCGGCGGTCAGGGATTTGCTCATGCGACAGGCCTGACGGGCGATCCATTTGCCAATCGGAATGATCAGGCCGGTCTCTTCGGCGACGCTGATGAACTGGTCCGGACGGATCATGCCGCGCTCCGGGTGGTTCCAGCGCAGCAGTGCTTCCATGCCCAGCAGGCGACCGCTGCGCAGGCACAGTTTCGGCTGGTAGAACACGTCCAGCTCGTTCTGGGTCAGGGCGCGGCGCAGGTTGTTCTCGACGAACAGTTTGTAACTGGCTTCGGCGTTCAGCGCTTCAGTGAATACCTGCAACTGGTGTTTACCGTTGGCCTTGGCCTTGTGCAGCGCCAGACCGGCGTTGCGCATCAGGGTTTGCGGATCGCGCCCGTGCAGCGGCGCGCAGGCGAGGCCGACGGAGCCGGTGACGCTGATCAACTGATTGTCGACGAACATCGGCTTGTCGAGCGTCATCAGCAACTGACTGGCAATCTGCTGACCGGCTTCAAGGTCGGTGTCGTCGAGCAATACGGCGAATTCGTTACTGGCAAAACGCGCCAGGCTGCCACTCGGGCTGAGGCTGTTGCGGAGGCGCCGGGCAAGGCTGATCAACAGCTTGTCGCCGGTCTGGTGACCGAGGCTGTCGTTGATCCGCTTGAAGTTGTCGATGTCGACCAGCAACAGGCTGATCGGCGCATCGCTGTCGCGGGCGAAACGCTCGTCAAGATTGCGGATGAATGCCGGACGGTTGCCAAGGTTGGTCAGGTTGTCGGTGTAGGCCAGGCGCTCGATACGCTGCTGCGCCAGTTTGGTCTGGGTGATGTCCTCGTAGATGCCGATGTAATGCGTCAGCTCCCGGTTGTCGCCATACACCTTGGAAATCGACAACTGGCCCCAGTACGGTTCGAGGTTCTTGCGCCGGCTTTTGAATTCGCCCTGCCAGCTATTGCTCTGGGCCAGCGCCGAGGGTGCGTCGAACAGCAGCTCACTGAGGTTTTCCAGTGCCGGCAACTCCGACAGGCGCTGGCCGTGGACTTCATCGGTGGTGTACTGGGTGATCGCCGTGAAGCTCGGGTTGACGTACTCGACCACGCCGTCGCAGTTGACCAGCAAAAAGGCGTTGGCACTTTGCTCGACCGCGCGCTGGAACAGGTGCAGGGCGCTGGTGGCGGTGCGGCGGTTGTGGTTGTTGATCACTTGTGCAAACTGGTCGGCCAGCTCGCCGGCAAAGGCGATTTCGTCGGACTGCCAGGCGCGGGTGGCGCCGGTCTGTTCCAGGCACAACACGCCGACCACCTGGCCGTCGACGCGAATGCTGGCGTCGAGCATCGCATTGACGTCACGCGGACGCATGGCCTCGGCCATTTCGCGGGTACGCGGGTCATGCATCGCATTGTGCGCATCGATGGCGCGGCTGCTGTGCAGCGCTTCCATGTAATTGGGGAAGCCGCTGATATCGATGGGCTCCGGCAGGAGATATTCCTGGGTCGCACGATGGTAGGCGGAAATCGGCAGCAACCGCTGGCCTTCGAGGTTCCACAGGCTGGCGCAGTCGATCTCGTAGATGTCGCAGGCGCAGCGGGTGATCAGCTCGGCGGCTTCCTGCAGTGAGTTGTGCGTGCTGTAGCGCTGGCGCGCGAGCAGCAGAATCAGATCCTGCTGGGCACGCACGCGTTCCAGATGCTGCAGTTGTTCCTGCTGGGCGCGCTGGTTAAGCTCCAGCGCGATCTGCAGGCGCGAGTTCTGGGTTTCCAGATCGACCGAAGGCAGTGCCTGGGTTTCGTCGAACACGTCGTCGACCGCCAGCAGATAGCCGCGCAGCAAGTGCCGGTTGTGCTGTTTATACGCTTCGCCCAACTCAAGGATGTTCAACGCACCGGCGACGGTGTGCAGGGTGTAGCGCACGGCGTAATGCGGGTTATTGCTCAACTGTTGCTGGATCGCATCGTGCAGCTGATAGCGCGCTTCCGGCTCCATCAGACTGGCGTAGGGCGAACCGACCAGTGCGCAAAGCTCGACGGCCGGCTGGCCGAATTGGCGTTCGCAGTTGGGATCGAGAAACAGCATCGCCCAACTCGCTTCATTCAGGCGCTCGAAACGCAGCATGCCGAGCCGCGAGGGCACAGGCAACTGCGTCACTACCTCGGCCGCCTTACGGCTGGCGGCATCGGGTTGGCTCTTCATGAAGGAAACTCGCTTGGAAATATGCTGAATGCGCCGGGCTCTCGCCCTCTTGTCTGTTGGCTGCGGCAAGGTTGCATCATTGCGGCACCGACTGACAAGAGAGATGAAGGCCAAGTGCTATAAGAATATGTCGGCTGCAGTGAACATTTCTCCAGTGCACAACTGAAATGAGCAAAAGATCGCAACCTCACCGGGAGTGCAGGTCCATGCAGGAGCTGCCGAAGGCTGCGATCTTTCGCGGGTTCAACGCAATTTCATACTGATCGATTGCAGTAGTTTGCCGTCACGATCGTGATACTTGACCAGGATCCGATCAGCGTCGACGACCACATGCGCAAAGTTGTCCTGGCTCACCACTGTACTGGTCAGGTCGTGCCGATAGTCGCCGGCCGCCGTGCGCACCAGCGGTTGATCGAGGATGAACGTCGACGCCTTGGCATAGGGCAACAGTTTGCTGTTGTGAAGCGGCGAGGACACGATGGTGTGGACTTCGAAATCGGCGTCTTCGCTGTGAGTCAGTCGACTGGTCAGCGAGCCATGGACATCGCCTGAGACAAACACCACGTTCTTGAGCCGATGGGTGCGAATGGTTTCCAGCAAGCGCAGACGCTGTTCGGGGAATGCTTTCCAGGCATCGTCACCGTTCAACTTGCGGTCGGGATAGAACATCACGCTGGTCACAACAAACTTCACCCGTGCCGTGTTGTGGATCAGCCAGTCAAGCAGCGCCTCTTCCTGCTCAGTATCGAGAATGCGTCGGTCATCCTTCGACAAGTTGCGCCGGGTGCGACTGTCAGTGACGAACCAGGCAATATCGCTGTCGCCGAACTGGTACCAGTAGTGTTTCAAGCTGTCCCGGTCTATCTGACCTTTGCCGTTACATGCATAAACCGGGCTGTGGCTGGCTTGATATAGTTCATAAGCGGCCATGGCATTGCGATATAAGTCCATGTCCGCTGCTTTCGCATTGGCGGGCCAGTTATCTTCAATTTCATGATCGTCGAGCATCATGTAAGTCGATGTATTGGCCATCAGTCGTTGAATATTGGGTTGCGAAAATGCGGTCCGGTATTTCTTCAGGATGTCTTTGGCTTCGCGATCCGGTGCAATGATATTCAGATCGTCTACATACACTTGATCTCCGGTCATGATCACCGCACTGACGGGAGGCCGGCTGCTTTCAATGAGCTGATTGATCGAGCCGAAAATGCGGTCGCCCAGTTGCGGTAACGCCGCGATGCCGGCGGTGATCCGCAGATAGCGGCACGATCCGACCACAAAAGCTCGTGGCTGGCTGGATTGCGGGGTGCGGGTGCGAAAGCGGTAAAGCTGTCGCGGCCATTGCAGTGGGAACTCCACTACCGTGTCGATCGTGTGTACGGGGTTCATCGGACTCAACCAGCCGGCCTGGTATTCATATTCGCAATCGGCTTCGAGATCCTGCAGTACCAGTACTCCCGACATGTCATTGGCTGGATTCAAAAGTGCAAATACACTGTTTGACCATTTTTCCGCGCCCGCTTTGCGAGCGCGGACTCCGGCAAATACGCGTTTCTTGTCCTGTTGTTCGCCGCGCATGAAAATGCGAACTTCATTAGTTGTAGCATGACCCACGATGGGGCCGATAGTCGGTTTGAACATAATCGATTCCGTTCGAAAGCTGTAGTGATAAGAATTAAATAAGCGGAGCGCGTTGATGCAACTTTCCTGAGCAGAGGTTAGTTGGCCGGCGACGGAAAATATTGGCGTGAAGTGGACCAGGCCTGTGGCCGATGTCAGCGCAGGTTGTAGGAAAGGGGTGGGGGCCGGTTTATTTCGGGCAAAAAAAGCCCCGCCAGAGTGGCGGGGTTGAGGTACGAGCGTGTGGCGCTCGAAAGGGTGCAGCAAGCGGCCCTCCGTTGCCGGAGGGCCGTTCGGGTTACAGCAGGATGGTGCGGATGTCGCCCAACAGGCTGCCCAGACGCTGGGTGAAGCGTGCGGCGGCTGCGCCGTTGATCACACGGTGATCGTAGGACAGCGACAGCGGCAGCATCAGCTTCGGCTGGAAGGCTTTGCCGTCCCAGACTGGCTGGATGGTTGCTTTGGAAACACCGAGGATCGCCACTTCCGGCGCGTTGACGATCGGCGTGAAGCCGGTGCCGCCAATGTGGCCGAGGCTGGAAATGGTGAAGCAGGCGCCTTGCATCTCGTCCGAGGACAGCTTCTTGGTGCGGGCCTTTTCAGCCAGCGAAGCTGCTTCGGCAGCGAGTTGCAGCAGGCTCTTCTGGTCGACGTTCTTGATCACCGGCACGAGCAGGCCATCCGGAGTGTCGACGGCGAAGCCGATGTTCACGTACTTCTTGCGGATGATCGCCTTGCCACTTGGTGCCAGCGAACTGTTGAAGTCCGGCAGCTCCTTGAGCAGGTGCGCGCAGGTCTTGAGCAGCAGCGGCAGGATGGTCAGCTTGACGCCAGCCTTCTCGGCCACGGCTTTCTGCGCAACACGGAAGGCTTCCAGCTCGGTGATGTCCGCCGAGTCGAATTGCGTCACGTGCGGCACGTTCAGCCAGCTGCGGTGCAGGTTGGCGGCACCGACCTGCATCAGGCGGGTCATCGGCACTTCTTCGATTTCGCCGAAACGGCTGAAATCGACCACCGGGATCGGCGGGATGCCCGCACCACCGGTAGCGCCGCCAGCAGCGGCCGGTGCTTCCTTGGCCTTCTGCATCATCGCCTTGACGTAAACCTGCACGTCTTCCTTGAGGATGCGACCGTGCGGACCGCTGGCGCCAACAGCGCTCAGCTCGACGCCAAACTCGCGGGCCAGTTGACGCACGGCAGGGCCGGCGTGAACTTTCGCGCCAGGCTTGGCCGGCGCAGCGGCTGGAGCGGCAGCAGGTGCAGCAGGTGCAGCAGCGGCAGGTGCCGGAGCACTCGGTGCAGCAGCCGGAGCCGGTGCAGCAGCAGGTGCTGCGCCTTTGACTTTAAGCTTGAGAATCAGGTCGCCGGTACCGACTTCGTCATCCAGCTTGATCGAAACGCTTTCGACCACGCCAGCCGCTGGCGATGGAATTTCCATGCTGGCCTTGTCGGATTCCAGGGTGATCAGCGACTGGTCGGCTTCGACGCTGTCGCCGGCCTTGACCAGCACTTCGATGATCTTTGCCTTGCCGGCCGAACCGATGTCCGGGACGTGGATGTCCTGAACACTGTCAGCGGCCGCTGCTGCCGGAGCAGCAGCCGGGGCTGGCGCAGCGGCGGCAGCAGGCGCAGCAGCCTGAGCCGGGGCGGCAGCAGCAGGGGCCGCAGCACCTGCCACTTCCAGATCCAGAATCAGGTCGCCGGTGCCGACTTCGTCGTTGAGCTTGACGCTGATGGCCTTGACCACGCCAGCGGCCGGCGACGGGATTTCCATGCTGGCCTTGTCGGATTCCAGGGTGATCAGCGATTGATCAGCTTCGACGCTGTCGCCGACCTTGACCTGGATTTCGATGATCTGCGCCTTGCCCGAAGAACCGATGTCCGGCACGTGCACTTGCTGTACCGAAGCGGCAGCAGGGGCAGCGGCAGGCGCGGCAGCAGCAGGGGCTGCGGCCGGTTTCTCTTCGGCTTTCGCAGGAGCAGCGGCAGGTGCAGGGGCCGCTTCTGCGGCGCCCTCGACTTCCAGCTCGAGCAGTTCGTCGCCTTCTTTCAGGCGGTCGCCCAGCTTCACTTTCAGGCTCTTGATGACGCCGGCTTTCGGGGCCGGCACTTCCATGCTGGCCTTGTCCGATTCCAGGGTCAGGATGCTCTGGTCGGCTTCGATGCGGTCGCCGACCTTCACAAACAGTTCAATTACTTCACCTTCACCGCTGCCGATGTCAGGTACGCGAATGAGTTCGCTCACAAAATGTCTCCTCAGCAGTCCAGTGGGTTGCGTTTTTCCGGGTCGATGCCGAACTTGACGATGGCTTCTGCCACGACTTTAGGTTCGATATCACCACGGTCAGCCAGTGCTTCCAGGGCTGCCAACACCACGAAATGACGGTCGACTTCGAAGAAATGACGCAGTTTCTTGCGGCTGTCGCTGCGGCCGAAACCGTCGGTGCCCAGGACTTTGAACTCCTTGGACGGTACCCACTGACGGATCTGCTCGGCGAACAGCTTCATGTAGTCGGTAGAGGCGATGACCGGACCCTTGCGGCCGCTCAGGCACTCTTCGACGTAGCTCAGCTTCGGCTTCTGGCCAGGCTTGAGACGGTTGCTGCGTTCTACAGCGAGGCCGTCGCGACGCAGTTCGTTGAAGCTGGTAACGCTCCACACGTCAGCGCCGATGTTGAACTCTTCACGCAGGATCTTCGCCGCTTCACGCACTTCTCGCAGGATGGTGCCGGAACCCATCAGCTGAACGTGGTGCGCCGCATCGCGAGTGTCTTCCTCGAGCAGGTACATGCCTTTCTTGATGCCTTCTTCGGCACCGGCCGGCATGGCTGGCTGCTGGTACGACTCGTTCATCACGGTGATGTAGTAGAAGATGTCCTGTTGCTCTTCGGTCATCTTCTTCATGCCGTCCTGAATGATCACCGCCAGCTCGTAGCCGTAGGTCGGATCGTAGGTGCGGCAGTTCGGGATGGTCGCGGCCAGCAGATGGCTGTGACCGTCTTCGTGCTGCAGACCTTCACCGTTCAGGGTGGTACGGCCGGCGGTGCCGCCGATCAGGAAGCCACGGGTACGGCTGTCGCCAGCGGCCCAGGCCAGGTCGCCGATACGCTGGAAGCCGAACATCGAGTAGAAGATGTAGAACGGCAGCATCGGCTGGTTATGGCTGGAGTACGAAGTACCGGCAGCGATGAACGAGCTCATGGCGCCTGCTTCGTTGATGCCTTCTTCAAGGATCTGACCTTTCTGGTCTTCCTTGTAGAACATCACCTGGTCTTTATCGACTGGCTCGTAGAGCTGGCCGACGGACGAGTAGATGCCCAACTGACGGAACATGCCTTCCATACCGAAGGTACGGGCTTCGTCCGGGATGATCGGAACGATGCGCGGGCCGATTTCCTTGTCCTTGACCAGTTGCGCGAGGATCCGCACGAAAGCCATGGTGGTGGAAATTTCACGGTCGCCGGAGCCATCGAGGATGGCTTTGAGGGTATCCAGATCCGGAGTCGGTACGCTGAAGCTCTGCGCGCGGCGCTGTGGCACGAAACCGCCCAGTGCGGCACGACGCTCGGCCAGGTAGCGGCCTTCGGCACTGTTCGGCTCTGGCTTGAAGAACGGCAGGTGCTCCAGTTCTTCGTCCTTGACCGGAATGTCGAAGCGGTCGCGGAACAGCTTCAGGCTCTCGACGTCGACCTTCTTGGTGTTGTGCGCAGTGTTCTTCGCTTCGCCGGCACCGGTGCCATAACCCTTGATGGTCTTGGCCAGGATGACGGTGGGTTGTTCCTTGTGGTTGACCGCTTCGTGGTACGCCGCGTAGACCTTGTACGGGTCGTGGCCGCCACGGTTGAGTTTCCAGATCTCGTCGTCGGACAGATCGGCAACCATTGCCTTGAGTTCAGGCGTGTTGAAGAAGTGCTCGCGAACGAACGCGCCGTCTTTGGCTTTGTAGTTCTGGTACTCGCCGTCGATGACTTCGTCCATGCGACGTTGCAGGATGCCGTCGACGTCCTTGGCCAGCAGTGGGTCCCAGAAACGGCCCCAGATGACTTTGGTCACGTTCCACTGTGCACCGCGGAACACGCCTTCGAGTTCCTGGATGATCTTGCCGTTGCCGCGAACCGGGCCGTCGAGGCGCTGCAGGTTGCAGTTGATGACGAAGATCAGGTTGTCCAGCTTCTCGCGGCCGGCCAGGGAGATCGCGCCCAGGGATTCCGGCTCGTCGCACTCGCCGTCGCCCAGGAAGCACCAGACTTTCTGTTTGCCCGGCTGGATGAAACCGCGGTGTTCCAGGTACTTCATGAAGCGCGCCTGGTAGATCGCCTGGATCGGGCCCAGACCCATCGATACGGTCGGGAACTGCCAGAAGTCAGGCATCAGCCAAGGGTGCGGGTAAGACGACAGGCCCTGACCGTCGACTTCCTGGCGGAAGTTGTTCATCTGGTCTTCGGTGATGCGGCCTTCCATGAATGCACGGGCGTAAACGCCTGGCGAGGTGTGGCCCTGGAAGTAGATCAGGTCGCCGCCGTGTTCGTCGGTCGGGGCCTGGAAGAAATAGTTGAAGCCGATGTCATACAGGGTCGCGCTGGAAGCGAAGCTGGAGATGTGACCACCCAGGTCCGAATCTTTCAGGTTCGTGCGCATTACCATGGCCATCGCGTTCCAGCGTACCAGCGAGCGAATGCGGCGTTCCATGAACAGGTCGCCAGGCATGCGTGCTTCGTGGGTAACGGGGATCGTGTTGCGGTAAGGCGTGGTGATCGCGTAAGGGAGCTGCGAGCCGCTGCGGGTCGCGAGTTCGCCCATACGGGTCATCAGATAGTGAGCACGGTCTTCGCCTTCTTTGTCGAGAACCGATTCCAGGGCGTCCAGCCATTCCTGGGTTTCGACGGGATCGAGGTCTTGCATGGCTTGCTCCAGGGCGGAAAGGCTTCCAGAATCGGTTGCCTGAGTTTGCGACTGGCCTTGTGGGCAGACGATTTAAAATTCTTGGATTGCCGACAGGTTGTTCCGGCGGCGTGTAGTTTTACTACAAATCTTCCGGCATTTCAGCCTTTCGAATGTATAGACGAGTAGTAAAACTACAGATGAAAGGCTTGTGGCCTCCGACTGCGTTGTGAGAATAATCGTTAAGGCGGGTCGATTTCCATCCGAATTAGGTGAAAGTTTGATGCTGGATGCCAAAGAAGAAGAAATTTCAGCTATTTCTAACTTTTGTTCGACAGTCCTTCACGTAGCGGGTTTTCATCATTCACTACAAGCGGCCCTTTATACGCCGATCAAGGATAGACCATGACCCTGCCCGTGCTTGCTGAACTGCCCGCCATTCTCCTGCCGTTGGTCAGCCGATCAGAGCAGTCGTTCCGTACGTCCGTCGCCGCTCTTGAAGACGATCACGGCCTGTCGAACTGGTCGCCGGAGCGCTGGGCGCAATTTGCCCGCGTCACCGCCGCCAGCGAGTTTGTCATTGAACAGAGCGTTCGTGACCCTTTGATGTTGCTGTCGCTGGTGGCGTCCGGCGAACTCGACCGACCCTTTGCGCCCGGCGAGTTGCGCGCGCAGATCGCTGCCGCCGCGAACAGCGCGCAGAACGAAGATGAGCTCGGCCGTGCCCTGCGCCGCCAGCGCGCGCGCCATCAGGTGCGGATCATCTGGCGCGACCTGACCCGCCAGGCCGATCTGGTGCAGACCTGCCGCGACCTATCGGACATGGCCGACGCCACCATCGATCAGGCTTATCAGTGGCTGTACAGCCGCCATTGCGAGCAATTCGGCACACCGACCGGCCGGCGCAGCGGGCTGCCGCAGCAGATGGTCATCCTCGGCATGGGCAAACTCGGCGCGGTCGAGCTGAATCTGTCCTCGGACATCGACCTGATCTTCGCCTACCCCGAAGGCGGCGAAACGGTGGGCGTAAAGCGCTCGCTGGATAATCAGGAATTTTTCATTCGTCTCGGTCAGCGTCTGATCAAGGCCCTCGATCCGATGACGGTCGACGGCTTCGTTTTCCGCGTTGACATGCGTCTGCGCCCATACGGATCGTCCGGTGCGTTGGTGCTGAGCTTCAATGCGCTGGAGCAGTATTACCAGGATCAGGGCCGCGACTGGGAACGCTACGCGATGATCAAGGCGCGGGTGGTGGCTGGCGATCAGGTCGCCGGTGCGCAGTTGCTCGACATGCTTCGGCCATTCGTCTATCGGCGCTATCTGGACTTCTCGGCGATCGAAGCGCTGCGCACCATGAAGCAGTTGATCCAGCAGGAAGTGCGGCGCAAGGGCATGGCCGACAACATCAAACTCGGCTCCGGCGGCATTCGTGAAGTCGAGTTCATTGCTCAGGCCTTCCAGTTGATCCACGGTGGCCGCGACCTGAGCCTGCAACAGCGTCCTCTATTAAAGGTGCTGAGCACGCTGGAGGGGCAGGGCTATCTGCCGCCGGCGGTGGTCAGTGAGTTGCGCGAAGGTTACGAGTTTCTGCGTTACACCGAACACGCGATTCAAGCGATTGCCGATCGGCAGACGCAAATGCTGCCGGACAATGCGCAGGATCAGGCGCGTATCGCCTTCATGCTGGGTTTCGCCGATTGGTCGGCCTTCCATGAACAATTGATGTTCTGGCGCGGCCGCGTGGCCTGGCATTTCGCCCAGGTGATTGCCGATCCCGACGAGGAAGAGGGTAGCGAAAGCGAAGTGGTGGTCGGTGGTGAATGGCTGCCATTGTGGGAAGAGGAACAGGATGAAGAGGCCGCGTGCCGACAGTTGCAGGAGGGCGGTTTTGTCGATGCCGGCAAAGCGCTAAAGGCGCTGGCCGGTTTGCGCGGCAGTCCGCAATTGCGCGCGATGCAGCGACTGGGGCGCGAGCGTCTCGATGCCTTTATTCCGCGACTGCTCGCGCAAGCGGTAGAGCACGACAATCCCGACTTGGTACTTGAGCGCGTGCTGCCGCTGGTGGAAGCGGTGGCTCGGCGTTCGGCGTATCTGGTGTTGCTCACGGAAAACCCCGGTGCGCTGCGGCGTTTGCTGACCCTGTGTGCGGCGAGTCCGTGGATTGCCGAGCAGATCACACGCTTCCCGCTGCTGCTCGACGAATTGCTCAACGAGGGCCGGCTGTTCAAACCGCCGCTGGCGCCGGAACTGGCGGCCGAGTTGCGCGAGCGCCTGACGCGAATTCCCGAGGACGACCTCGAACAACAAATGGAAGCCCTGCGCCATTTCAAACTGGCGCATCGCTTGCGCGTGGCTGCCTCGGAAATCGCCGGCAGTCTGCCGTTGATGAAAGTCAGCGATTACCTGACGTGGCTAGCCGAGGCGATTCTCGAACAAGTGCTGGCCCTCGCCTGGCGCCAGACCGTGGCCAAGTACGGCACGCCGCTGCGCACCGATGGCACCTTGTGCGATCCCGGCTTCATCATTGTCGGTTATGGCAAAGTCGGCGGCATTGAATTAGGGCATGGTTCGGATCTGGATCTGGTGTTCATCCACGACGGCGATCCGCAGGCGGAAACCGACGGACCAAAATCCATTGATGGTGCGCAGTTCTTCACGCGCCTGGGGCAGCGGATCATTCACCTGCTCACGGCGCAGACCAACTCCGGCCAGCTGTATGAAGTGGACATGCGTCTGCGTCCGTCCGGTGCTTCCGGGCTATTGGTGAGTTCCCTCGGCGCGTTTGCCCGCTATCAGGAAAACGAAGCCTGGACGTGGGAGCATCAGGCTTTGGTGCGCGCGCGGGTGCTGGTGGGCAGTCAGGATGTCGGCCAGGCTTTCGAGAAGGTCCGCGCGCAGGTATTGGGCAAGCCGCGAGATCTGGCCAGGCTGCAACAGGAAGTCAGCGAGATGCGCGCGAAGATGCGCGACAACCTCGGCACGCGGATTACCGCGGCCGGTACCGCGGCGAACGCTTTCGATGCAGGCGTGCCGTTCGACCTCAAGCAGGACGCCGGTGGTATCGTCGATATTGAATTTATGGTGCAATACGCGGCCCTGGCGTGGTCGCAGAGCCATCCGCCGCTGCTGCGCTGGACCGATAACATCCGCATTCTGGAAGAGCTGGAACACGAAGGGCTGATGCCCGCCGAAGATGCCAGCCTGTTGCGCGAGGCCTACAAGGCCTACCGCTCCGCCGCCCATCGGCAGGCCTTGCAGAAAGACGCCGGGGTGATACCGGGCGACCAGTTTGCCGACGAACGCCGGCAGGTTTTGCGGATTTGGAAAGAGTTGGGGCTAAGCTGAGCCACAAATGTATGGCCGGATGCAAAACCCTGTAGGAGTGAGCCTGCTCGCGATAGCGCAATGACAGTCGACAGTCATGTTGAAGCAAGTGACCCATCGCCAGCAGCGCCGCTTCCACAATGATTATCGAGGCGGGGAGGCGTAAATGCCTCCCCGGTTCGTTTTTGGAAACCACATGAATATTCTGATCGTTGGGCCCAGTTGGGTCGGTGACATGGTGATGGCGCAGACACTGTTTCAGTGCCTCAAACAGCGCCACCCGCAATGCGCAATCGACGTGCTGGCGCCCGAATGGAGCCGGCCGATCCTCGAGCGCATGCCCGAAGTGCGCAAGGCCTTGAGCTTCCCGCTCGGCCACGGTGCGCTGGAACTGGCGACGCGCCGGCGTATCGGCAAATCCCTGCGCGGCCAGTACGATCAGGCGATCCTGCTGCCCAATTCGCTGAAATCGGCGCTGGTGCCGTTTTTTGCCAGCATCCCGAAGCGCACCGGCTGGCGCGGCGAATTCCGCTACGGCCTGCTCAACGACGTGCGCATCCTCGACAAACAACGCTATCCGCTGATGATCGAGCGGTTCATGGCTTTGGCCTACGAGCCGAACGCCGAGCTGCCGAAGCCGTACCCGCGGCCGAGCCTGCAAATCGACCCGGTCACCCGCGAAGCGGCCCTGGCGAAATTCGGTCTGACCCTCGATCGCCCGGTCCTGGCCCTGTGCCCCGGCGCCGAGTTCGGCGAATCCAAGCGCTGGCCGTCCGAGCACTATGCCAAGGTCGCCGAAGCGCGCATCCGCGAAGGCTGGCAGGTATGGCTGTTCGGCTCGAAAAACGATCATGCAGTGGGCGAAGACATTCGCGCCCGGCTGATCCCGGGTTTGCGCGAAGAGTCGGTCAATCTCAGCGGCGGTACCTCGCTGGCCGAGGCCATCGATCTGCTGTCCTGCGCCGATTCGGTGGTGTCCAACGACTCCGGTCTGATGCACGTCGCTGCGGCATTGAATCGTCCGCTGGTCGCGGTCTACGGCTCGACCTCGCCGGGCTTCACCCCGCCATTGGCCGAGCAGGTCGAGATCGTGCGCCTGGGCATCGAATGCAGCCCGTGCTTCGATCGCACCTGCCGTTTCGGCCATTACAACTGCCTGCGCCAGCTGATGCCGGATGCGGTCAATGATGCCTTGCAGAAACTGCAGGGCTCTGTGGTCGAGGTTCATTAACTTGCGGGTATTGCTGATCAAGACTTCATCGCTGGGCGACGTGATTCATGCGTTGCCGGCGCTGACTGACGCCGCCCGGGCCATTCCCGGAATCAAATTCGACTGGGTGGTGGAAGAAGGCTTCGCCGAGATCCCGACCTGGCACCCGGCCGTTGGCAAAGTGATTCCGGTGGCGATCCGCCGCTGGCGCAAAAATATCTGGAAGACCATTACCAGCGGTGAGTGGAAACGCTTCAAGCAAAGCGTGCGCGCGAACAAATACGATCTGGTGATCGATGCCCAAGGCCTGCTGAAAAGCGCCTGGCTGACCCGCTACGTCAAAGCGCCGGTGGCCGGTCTCGATAAGGGTTCGGCCCGTGAGCCGATGGCTTCGCGTTTTTATGACCGCAAACTGGCGGTGGCCCGTGGTCAGCACGCCGTCGAGCGCGTGCGGCAGTTGTTCGCCATTGCCCTCGGGTACGACTTGCCCAAAGGCCTCGGCGATTACGGCCTCAACGTCGAACGACTGGTCGAGTTGCCACGCAGGAATGCCTACGTGGTGTTCCTGCACGGCACCACCTGGGACACCAAGCACTGGCCGGAACTCTACTGGCGCGAACTGACCGAGCGCGTTGGCTATCTTGGCGTCGGCGTCAGACTGCCGTGGGGCAACCCGCAGGAAAAGGCCCGCGCCGAGCGCATCGCTGCCGGTTTCAAGCACGCCGAAGTGCTGCCGAAGCTGAATCTGGCCGGCGTCGGCAAAGTCCTCGCCGGCGCGCAGGCTTGCGTGGCGGTGGACACCGGACTCGGCCATCTGGCCGCTGCGCTGGACGTGCCGACCATTTCGTTGTTCGGCCCGACCAACCCGGGCCTGACCGGCGCTTACGGCAAATTGCAGATTCATCTGGCCAGCGACTTCCCGTGCGCGCCTTGCCTGCAGAAGAAATGTACTTATCAACCGACCGAGCAGGATGCCCGTCAGTTTGACCTGAAACGCGAGCAGCCCTTGTGCTTCACGCGTGTAAATCCCGAGCGTGTCGCCAGTCGACTGAGCACGTTGTTGATGGCTGAGGAGCTGCGCTGATGCAATTGGCATTCGTCCTGTACAAATATTTCCCGTTCGGTGGCTTGCAGCGCGATTTCATGCGCATAGCCCTCGAATGCCAGAAGCGTGGTCATCAGATTCGCGTCTACACGCTGATCTGGGAAGGCGACGTACCGCCGGGCTTTGAAGTGCTGGTGGCGCCGGTCAAGGCGTTCTTCAATCACCGCCGCAACGAAAAACTCAGCGCGTGGATGGCAGCGGATCTGGCCAGGCGCCCGGTCGATCGTTTGATCGGCTTCAACAAGATGCCGGGCCTGGACGTCTACTACGCCGCCGACGGCTGCTTCGAAGACAAGGCGCAGAACCTGCGTAACTCGCTGTACCGCCGCTGGGGCCGCTATCGCCACTTCGCCGAGTACGAGCGCGCGGTGTTTGCCAAAGACGCGAAGACCGAAGTACTGATGATTTCCGAAGTGCAGCAGCCACTGTTCATCAAGTATTACGACACCCCGCTCGAACGCTTCCACCTGCTGCCGCCGGGCATCGCCCAGGATCGTCGGCGTCCAGCGAATGCTGATGAAATCCGCGCCGGGTTCCGCGCCGAGTTCAATCTCAAGGACGACGAACTGCTGCTGGTGCAGATCGGCTCCGGCTTCAAGACCAAAGGTGTCGATCGCAGCCTGAAAGCGCTGGCCGGATTGCCTGGCGAATTGCGCAAACGCACGCGGCTGTTTGTAATCGGCCAGGATGACCCCAAATTGTTCCAGATGCAGAGTGCGACGCTGGGCCTGGGCGACAATGTGACCTTTCTCAAAGGGCGCAGCGATATCCCGCGTTTTCTGCTTGGCGCCGATCTGTTGATTCACCCGGCCTACAACGAAAACACCGGCACCGTGCTGCTTGAGGCGCTGGTGGCCGGGTTGCCGGTGCTGGTCAGCGCGGTCTGCGGTTACGCCCATTACATTGCCGAGGCGGATGCCGGGCGAGTGCTGGACGAGCCGTTCGAGCAGGCGCAACTGACGCAGTACCTGACCGAGATGTTGAGCAACGACGCTGCACGTGCGGCCTGGAGCCGCAACGGTCTGGCCTTCGCCGAGACGGCCGACCTCTACAGCATGCCGCAGCACGCGGCCGATGTGATTCTGGCGGAGCACGCTTAATGAAGTTGATGCTGGCTGAACCGTTCAAAAGCCTTTGGGCCGGACGCGACCCGTTCGCCGCAGTCGAAGGCTTGCAGGGCGAGGTATACCGCGAGCTGGAAGCGCGCCGGACATTGCGCACGGAAGTCGACGGGCATGGCTTTTTCGTCAAGATCCACCGTGGCATCGGCTGGGGTGAAATCTTCAAGAATCTGCTGACCGCCAAACTGCCGGTGCTTGGCGCCGGGCAAGAGTGGAAAGCCATTCAGCGGTTGCAGGAGGTCGGCGTGCCGACCATGACCGCCGTCGCTTATGGCGAGAAGGGCAGCAATCCGGCGGATCAGCATTCGTTTATCGTCACCGAAGAACTGGCGCCGACCATCAGTCTCGAAGATTACAGCATCGACTGGGTCAAACAGCCGCCGGAGCCGAAGCTCAAGCGCGCGCTGATTGCCGAAGTCGCGCGGATGACCGGCATGATGCACCGCGCCGGGGTCAACCACCGTGACTGCTACATCTGCCACTTCCTGCTGCACACCGACAAGCCGGTCACGCCGGAAGATTTCAAGCTCTCGGTGATCGACCTGCACCGTGCCCAGACCCGCGCGAAGATCACTCAACGCTGGCGCAACAAGGACCTGGCGGCGCTGTACTTTTCGGCGCTGGATATCGGCCTGACCCGCCGCGACAAACTGCGTTTCCTCAAGGGCTATTTCCAGCAGCCGCTGCGGCAGATTCTGGCGCAGGAAGCGCCGCTGCTGAACTGGCTGCAAGGCAAGGCCGACAAGCTCTACGAGCGTAAGCAGCGTTACGGGGACGCGCTCTGATGGCGGGCTGGACTCTTGAGCCGCAGTACAGCGAGCTTGCCGAAGATTTCGGCAGCCTCGAAGCGGTGTTTGCGTTGCAGGGTGAACGCCTGACCCGCGATCCGCTGTCGGAGGTGATCCGCGTGCAGCGCGACGGTGTCAATTACTACGTCAAGCGCTACGTCGGCGCCGGTAAGGGCCTGCGCCGCTACCTCGGCAAGCCGCGGGTGAAGATGGAGTGGCAGAACCTCAAGCGCTTCGCCAAGTGGGGCATTCCCACCGCCGAGGTGGTGGCCTGGGGGCTGGAGCGGCGGGGCGCGGCCTACGATCGTGGCGCGATGATCACCCGTGAGTTGCCCAACACCGAAGACCTCTCGGCACTGGCCGAGCGCAAGGATCCCAAGCTTGAAGATCGCGCCTGGGTCGACGGCGTCAGTCGTCAACTGGCCGGCTATACCCGGACAATGCATGATCACCGCTTTACCCATAACGACTTGAAATGGCGCAACCTGTTGATCGATGATCAGGCGCGGATTTTTCTGATCGACTGCCCCAATGGCGAATTCTGGCGCGGCTTCTGGCTCAAGTACCGAATCACCAAGGACCTGGCCTGTCTCGACAAGCTGGCCAAATATCACCTGTCCAATACCCAGCGCCTGCGCTTCTATAAGCAATACCGCCAGTGCGATCGGCTCGATGTTGCCGACAAGAAACGGATTCGGCACGTGGTGAGATTTTTTGAGGGACGGGAATGACTGATTTTCTCGCCGAACAAGACCGTGCGCTGCTGGAGCGTCACGGTCTCGGCACTTTCGATGCGCTGTGGGCCAAACAGCTTGAGGCTGTGGATGAGCCCAACACTGCCGGTGGCGGCTGGAGCAGCGTGTTTCGCCTGGATCTGGAAGGCCAGGGTTACTACCTCAAGCGTCAGAGCAACTATCTGACGCGTACCTTGCATGCGCCCTTTGGCGAGCCGAGTTTCGCCCGCGAATTCCGCAATATCAGCCGCTATCGCAAGCTCGGCATTCCGGCGCTGCAGGCGGCGTTTTTCGGTGAGCGCAAGGTCGACGGAGAAGTGCGCGCCATTTTGCTCACCCGCGCACTGGATGGCTGGAGCGATCTGGATTCGTTGCTCGAACGCTGGGGGCAACTCAGCGACGCGCAACATTCGGCCATCCTCAAGGCTTGCGGATTGCTGGCGCGGCGTCTGCACGGCGTGCGGCAGGTGCATGGCTGTTTTTATCCCAAGCATATTTTTCTGCGTGCCACCGGCGACGGCTATGAGGCACAGCTGATCGATCTGGAGAAAACCCGGCCGCTGCTGTTCGGCATGCGCGATCGGGTCAAGGATCTCGAACCGTTGCAACGCCGCGCGCCGCAGTGGAGCGAGGCAGACTTGCGGCAATTGCTCGCGGCTTATCTGGATCAGCCGGATGACAGTTCACTGCTCGACCGTTGGCTGGTGCGGCTGACGGCGCGGCGCAGCCACAAGGAGGCCCGCTGATGCGCTTGTCCGAGCTGGCCCTGGCCGGGCGCACACCTTCTTTACCGCTGACTGTGACGCTGGCGGATGCGGCCGGTGCGGCGGATCTGCAATTGCTGAGTCTGCTGCGGGTGTTGCCTGGGCAGCGCTATGTCGGTGCCGGGGTCTGGCGTGGCCGGCCGGTACTGGCGAAATTGCTGGTGGGCAGCAAAGCCGCCCGGCATTTCCAGCGTGAGCTCGAAGGCGTGCGGTTGCTGGCCGCCCAGAGCATGACCACGCCGCTGCTGTTGGCTGATGGCCTGAAAGACGGCGAGGGCGGCTGGCTGCTGTTCGACTTTCTTGAAGAGGCTGAAAGCCTCGGCGATGCCTGGGCGAAAGTCGAGTCGCTGCCCGTGCTGGCTGATGAGCAAACGGCGGTGTTGGCCGAAGCGCTGGATGCGATCGGCCGGCTGCACGGCAAAGGACTCTGGCAGGAAGATCTGCACCTGGACAATCTGCTGCGCCACGGCGCTCAGCTGTATCTGATCGATGGTGCTGGCGTGCGTGCCGAAACGCCGGGGCAGCCGTTGTCGCGGCAAAAGGTGCTGGAAAACCTCGGGGTATTTTTCGCCCAGTTGCCCAAGTCACTCGAACCGTTCACTGAAGAATTGCTGGTGTATTACCTGTTGAGCAACAGCGAACATGCCTTGCCACTGGAGGCATTGCAGAAGCAGATCGACAAGGTTCGTAGCTGGCGACTCAGGGATTATCTGATCAAGGTCGGCCGCGATTGCACCTTGTTTTCGGTTCACCGCGGCGCATTCGCTTTGCGCGCGATTCGCCGCGAAGAAGAGGCTGCCATGTTGCCAGTGCTCGATCAGGCAGACGCCTTGCTTGATCGGGGGCATCTGTACAAGACCGGCGGCGCGGCCAGCGTCGGCCGAGTCGAGGCGGACGGCCGCACGCTGGTGATCAAGCGCTACAACATCAAGGGTTTTGCCCATTGGCTCAAACGCTTCTGGCGCCCGAGCCGGGCCTGGCACTCGTGGCGCGAAGGCAATCGTCTGGGCTTTCTTGGCATCGCCACGCCGAAACCGCTGGCGGTACTGGAGAAGCGCTTTTTGTGGCTGCGTCGCAGTGCCTATCTGGTCACCGAGTATCTGCCTGGGCCGGACATCATCGAGCGCTTCGCGCCCTACGTGGAGAGTGGCCAGGCACCGGAAGCCGAGTTGCAGGCGCTGGATCAACTGTTTGCCCGGTTGATCGCCGAGCGCATCAGTCATGGCGATTTCAAGGGGCACAATCTGTTCTGGCAGCAGGATCGCTGGGCGCTGATCGATCTGGATTCGATGTGTCAGCATGGATCCGACGGCAGTTTTGCACCGGCCTATGCCCGTGATCGCGCGCGATTCATGCGCAACTGGCCTGAAAGCAGTGCATTGTACAAGGCGATTGATCAGCGGTTGCCGAAGGCAGCCCCCGGCGCTGGTTGAAGGCTTTGGCGAAAGGGCGCGAATGCGTTGAAAGATGCCCGTTTGCGTTGGCGGACAGAAAACCGCGATTTGTCCTACAACTTCTGTGGAAGCCATCAACTGTGCTCTGCTGGGCTCCGATGTTAATTTCACCGGATGGTTGCTCGGGGGCGGGCTGTACTTGAATACTCGCGCCCGGTTTCTTTCCTCCGATCGCCACGAGTCAATTCGTACAGGGTAATTTCAGTGACGTTTACGCTATAATCCCGCCCTTTAGCTGTCACTCGCCCTGTGCGAGGACACATCAATTTTCAAGGCGCATCGCGCCTGCATGCAGACTAAAGAGGCTAGACCCCTGTGGCATTGACGATTCTTGGCCTGTCCGGCGCCCTTAGCCATGATCCTTCCGCAGCCTTGTACATCGACGGCAAGCTGGTCGCGGCGGCAGAAGAAGAGCGCTTCGTACGCGATAAACATGCAAAGAACCGCATGCCCTACGAATCGGCAAAGTTCTGCCTCGAGCAAGCTGGCATCAAACCTTCCGACGTTGACGTAGTGGCGATTCCCTTCGCCCCGATCAGCCTGTTCGGCAAAGCCCGCTGGCACTACGCCAAGCGCTACTGGTACGCACCGGATCGCGCGCTCGATGCGATCCTGATGGGCAACCGTCGCTACAAGCGCTATCGCAACAAGATCGTCTGGTGCCTGGAGCAACTGGGCTTCGATCCGAAGAAAATCAAGATCGAGCCGGTCGAGCATCACTTGGCTCACGCCTCCAGCGCCTACCACTGCTCGGGTTTCAAAGAGAAAACCGCGATCCTCGGCATCGACGGCAAGGGCGAATACGCCACGACCTTCTTCGGCTACGGCGAAAACGGCAAGATCCACAAGATCAAGGAATTCTTCGATCCGGACTCCCTCGGTGGTCTGTACGGTGCGATCACCGAATTTCTCGGCTTCGAGATGCTCGATGGCGAATTCAAGGTCATGGGCATGGCGCCGTACGGCGATGCCAGCAAATATGATTTCTCGCGTCTGGCCTCGTTCGAGAATGGCGAGCTGGTGATCAACACCGACTACGCCAACGTCATCGGCCTGCGCCGCTATAAAGAGAAGGGCAAAGGCTTCTACTTTTCTCCGAAGCTGATCGAGTGGCTGGGGCCGAAGCGAGAAGGCGACATCGCCGACGAGCCTTACATTCACTACGCCGCCAGCATGCAAGCGCTGTTCGAGAAGCTGGCGCTGCAGATGATCGACCACTACCTGGGCGATGTGCTCAAGGAAACCGGCAAGCTGGCCTTCGCCGGCGGCTGTGCGTTGAACGTCAAACTGAACCAGAAAATCATTGCCCGCGACGACATCAAAGAGCTGTTCGTCCAGCCGGCATCCGGTGACGCTGGTACGGCCGTAGGCGCCGCCGCTTACGTGTCCCATGCTCGTGGCGTACCGGTGGAGAAGATGGAGCACGTCTACCTTGGCCCGTCTTACAGCAACGAAGATGTGATTGCCGCCTGCGCCCGTCATGAGAACAAGCCGACCTGGCGCAAACTCGACAACATGCCGCAAGAGATTGCCAGGATCATGGTCGAGGGCAATCCGGTGGCCTGGTTCCAGGGCCGCATGGAATTCGGCCCGCGTGCACTTGGCGGTCGTTCGATCATCGGTTGCCCGAGCATTCCCGGTGTGGCTGACCGCATCAACCACCAGATCAAGTTCCGTGAGCGCTGGAGGCCTTTCTGCCCGTCGATGCTCGACACCGTCGCGCCACAGATGATCAAGATCGATCACCCCGCGCCGTTCATGACCTTCACGTTCGAAGTGGCCGAGGAGTGGAAGACGCGCGTCCCGGAAGTCGTTCACGAAGACGGTACTTCACGCGCTCAGGTGCTCAAGCGTGAGTACAACCCGCGCTACTACGACATGATGAAGGCGCTGGAAGACCTGACCGGTAACGGCGTATCGCTGAACACGTCGCTCAACCGTCGGGGCGAACCGATGATCTGCTCGCCGACTGACGCCCTGAACATGTTTTTCGGCTCTGACCTGCAATATCTGATCATGGAAGATATTCTTGTCGTCAAAGAAGGCGTGCAAGGAAACGGTCTTGACTGAAACACTGATCAGCGTCGTGATCCCCGCGTACAACTACGCCAGATCGCTGCCACGGGCAGTGGAGTCGGTATTGGCGCAGTTGCACGAGGCCGCAGCGGATCTGCTGGTCATCGATGATGGGTCTACAGACACGACGCCTGAAGTGTTGGACAGACTGCTGGTCGAGCATGCCGGACGATTTCGGGCAATACGACAAAGCAATGGCGGACTTTCCTGCGTGCGCAACCGCGGGATCGAGGAAACCAGCGGGCGTTTTCTCGTGTTTCTCGACGCTGATGACGAAATGGCGGCGGGGGCGCTGGCCGCTCTGGCGCGACATATCGCGAGCAACCCCGAGACCAGAATGATCATCGGCGCGCACTGGTCGGTTTTCTCCGGGGGCAAACGCAGCCTGCAGCCTGTAAAGCCATTGCCTGCCACGGTGCGGCAGCGGGTCAAGGGCTATCTGCTGGATAAAACCGTGTCGATCTCCAACGGCGCCTGTGCGATGCATCGCGAGGTGTTCGCACCGGGCAACTATCCGGAACAGTTGCGCAACGTCGAGGACTTGCCGGTCTTCGCGCAGGTGTTGGCGCGGTTCCCTTGCAGCGTCCTGCAGCAACCACTGGCGCTCATTTACAAGCACGCAGACAGCATGCGTCATGACCTGCACCAGAGTCTTGCGGCGGGTACCGAACAAGTTGTCAGCGAGGTTTTTTCCAGTCGGCGAATGCCCCAAGAGTTTCATGATTTGCGTCAGGCCTATCTGGCGCAGCGTTGCCTGTCATTGTTCCGGGATTGCTACTCGCATCGTGAGTACGCGCTGGCGAAGACCTTCTATATGCAAGCGCTACGGGCCGACTGGCACATCCTGGGGCGTTGGTCGTACTTGCGCAAAGCGCTGCGCCTGCTGTTTCGATAAACCGGATTATTGATTTCTGCGGACCTGTGGCGCGTGATGTTGAGGGGGCTGGGTGAAAGGTACGGATAGGAAATGGGTGGCCAAGGCCGCTCAGGTAATCAGTGAACGACCGGTCAGCGTGGCGTTCTGGGCAAGCATTCTGCTCTCGCTGGTCGCCGTGTCAGGTACTGCCACGGTCGGGCGCGATGCCGCCTTGTACATCGATATCGCGCAGCAGGTGGTCTTGCATGGCACTGATGCCGCCTGGCAGCATTTCGACTGGCCCTGGTTTTCCTTCCTTCTGGCGCTGACCCATCGCGTCACGCATCTGCCCCTGGAATTGAGTGCCTATCTGTGGTGCGGCCTGTTTTTCGCCGGCACCAGTGCCCTGATGGTGGATTGCGTGCGCCGCCGCTCTCCCGAGATCGCCGGCTGGGCATGCCTGGTCGTGCTGGCGATGCCGGCAGTCAATGCGTTTCGAAATGACATCATCCGCGAATGCGGCTTCTGGTTTTTCTGCACCCTGACATTGTGGCAGGCGTTGCGCTGGCAAGCCCTGGGCGGCTGGCTCAGAGCCGGGCTGATTCATCTGGCGATCGTGGCTGCAGCCTTGTTTCGACTGGAAGCTCTGCTGTTATTGCCGGCGCTGGCGCTGTGGCAGTTGCCGGGTTTGTGGCGCTCTGGCCAGCGCATACGATTGTTGCAGCTGGGGTTACTGCCTGTGTTGGGGCTTGCGGTCGCCGCGGCCTCGGGCGTGTTGATGTCTGCGCGCTTCGTGCTCTATCTGGACATGATTGCGCCGCAAGGCGTGTACGCCTCGTTTCAGACACTTTCAGAACAATTTGCCAATTCGTTGATCACCAAGTATTCGCAGGACGAAGCTGGGCGCATTGTGTTTTTTGGCATGCTGGCCGCAATGGCGATCAGTTTCGTCAAACTGACGGGACCTTTCGCTGCGCCTTTCGTACTGCGCCGCAACTGGTCGGTGCTGAGCGATTACTGGCGCGACTATCGCCTGTTCGCCTGGGTTGCGCTGTTGTATCTGGTGGTGCTGATTCTGTTTTTCATCAAGCTGCAGTTCATGAACACGCGTTACCTGAGCTTCCTGAACCTGTTATTTGTACCTGCGCTGGCTATGGCATTGGCAGGGTTTGCCCGGCAGTTTCCACGCTGGACCAAGGCGCTGGTGGTCGTAGCGCTGCTGGTGATGCTGTCAAACGTGATCTCCACCGGCGCTGGCAAAACCCATTACGTGGCGGCGGGACGCTGGTTGTCCGAGCATGTCGAGCCTGACGCTGCAGCCTGGTTCGAAGACGGTCGCATCAGCTACTACGCGGGACGGGGTTATGTTCTGCCGACGCTGACCCGCGAGCAGGCGATGTCGCCGGAGCATGCCGGTCAGTACCGCTATTTCCTCATTGAAGGAAAAGGTGATGAGCCGTGGCTTGGCGAGTGGCTGATGGCGCACAAAATGCGCATCATCGAGCGCTTCGCCAATCGCAAGGGCGCGACAATTCTGGTGATCGGCCGTTAAAGGTCAGCTCAGCAGCAGGCGCAAGCGCTCGATCAGCGCATCCTGACTATTGCCTGGCAACGCCTGGCGGTAGCCTTCGAGGAAAGTTTTGCCGGCGTCCTGGCCGAGCAGCCATTGCCGGTCTTGCTTGTAGCGCAGCAGATGAGCGAAGTTGCGCAGTCGCTTGCTATCGCTCAGGGCGCGTCGCTGGCAACGCAGGTCGGCAATGTCGATCAGCCCGAGATGATTGTCCGGTGTCTGCACCACGTTGCCGAAATGCAAGGATCGAAAGTACACGCCTCTCTCATGCAGTTGCGCAATGAACGCCCCGAGTCGGGCGCGCAACGTGTCGGTTTCTTCGGGAGTGCCCTGCAATTGCCGCACGGTCTCGCCCGCCAGCGGCGCGTAATAGACGCCGTCGCGTTGAATGCTCGGAATACGGTAAACGGCGATCACATCCGGGCAGAGGATGCCGCGCTGCTGCAACGCTCTGGTGTTGTTGGCAAAGCGTTGGGCATAGGGAAAGAACAGCGCCGAACTCAGCAAGCGCTTGCGGCGAAACAGTTTGAGCATGCGACCGTCGGCCAACCTGAGCACCTTGTCGCCGGAACCGTCGGCTTCGAGTACCTGAGCACCTTTGCGCAGTGCCTCGTAAGTGCTGTGATCAATCGATTGCATGCCAGACTCCCCATCGTGAGCCGGCTATCTTAACCGACTTGGCCAAAGGCTGGCGCCCGGTGATGTTTATCGGCGCAAAAGGGCCTGTGATATCATCGCCGCCTCACTGATTTACGCGGATTCCCATGAGCAGTCCTGAACCGAAAGCCCAGTCAACGCTGGCGATCTATTTCCGCCTTTTGGCTTACGTGCGTCCCTACGCCGGCCTGTTCATCCTGAGTATCGTCGGCTTCCTGATCTTCGCCTCGACCCAACCGATGCTTGCATACATCCTCAAGTATTTCGTCGATGGCCTGGCCAATCCAGAGGCCAGTCTGTTCCCGGGCAACCCCTATCTCGGCAAGTTGCAGCTGCTCGAAAGCGTGCCGTTGTTGATCGTGCTGATTGCCGTGTGGCAAGGCGTCGGTTCGTATCTGGGCAACTACTTTCTGGCGCGGGTCTCCCTGGGCCTGGTGCATGACCTGCGGGTTGTGCTGTTCAACAAGCTGCTGGATCTGCCCAACAGCTATTTTGACAAGAACAATTCCGGTCATCTGATTTCCCGCATCACGTTCAACGTGACCATGGTCACCGGCGCCGCCACGGATGCGATCAAGGTGGTGATCCGCGAAGGCATGACGGTGATCTTCCTGTTCTGCACCCTGTTGTGGATGAACTGGAAACTCACCTTGGTCATGGTCGCGATCCTGCCGGTCATCGGCCTGATGGTGAACAGCACCAGCAAGAAATTCCGCAAGCAGAGCAAGAAGATTCAGGTGTCGATGGGCAATGTCACGCACGTGGCGTCCGAGACCATTCACGGGTACCGCGTGGTCCGCAGTTTTGGCGGCGAAACCTATGAGAAGACCCGCTTTCGCGACGCCAGCCAGAGCAATACCGATAAACAACTGACAATGACCAAGACCGGCGCGGTGTATACGCCGATGCTGCAATTGGTGACGTACAGCGCCATGGCCGTGGTGATGTTTCTGGTGCTGTACCTTCGGGGTGATGCGTCGCCTGGTGATCTGGTGGCCTACATCACCATGGCCGGCCTGCTGCCCAAGCCGATTCGCCAGCTCTCCGAAGTCAGCTCGACGATCCAGAAGGGCGTGGCTGGCGCCGAGAGTATTTTCGAACAGCTGGACGAACCGGCGGAAGTCGATCACGGCACGGTCGAGCGCGACCGTCTGCAAGGTCGCCTCGAAGTGCGCAACCTCAGCTTCAGTTATCCGAACAGCGAGAAAAAAGTCCTCGATGACATCAGTTTCGTCGTCGAGCCCGGGCAAATGGTGGCGCTGGTCGGTCGCTCCGGCAGCGGCAAGTCCACCCTGGCCGGCCTGATTCCGCGCTTCTATCAGCATGAGCAGGAGCACGGGCAGATTCTGCTGGATGACGTGCAGGTGCAGGACCTGACCCTGCGCAGCCTGCGTCGGCAGATTGCCCTCGTGACCCAGCAGGTCACGCTGTTCAACGACACGGTGACCAATAACATCGCTTACGGCGATCTGGCGGGAGCACCGTTCGACGAGGTCAAGCGCGCGGCCACTGAAGCCTACGCCGATGAGTTCATCATCAAGATGCCGCAGGGCTACGAGACGCTGGTCGGCGAGAATGGCGTGCTGCTGTCCGGCGGCCAGCGTCAGCGCATCGCCATTGCACGGGCATTGCTCAAGGATGCGCCGCTGCTGATTCTCGATGAGGCCACGTCGGCCCTCGATACCGAGTCCGAACGGCATATCCAGGCGGCGCTGGATCATGTGGTGCAGAACCGCACGACGCTGGTGATCGCTCACCGCTTGAGCACCATCGAGAAGGCCGATCTGATTCTGGTCATGGACGAAGGCAAGATCGTCGAGCGCGGCACTCATACCCAGCTCCTGGCGCAGAATGGCTATTACGCCCGCTTGCACGCCAAGGAATTCGAAGAAGGCGACGAGCTGCAACCGACCCATGTGACTGACCTATGCTGACGGCGTTTCGCGCCTGGCGTGAGCGCGGCTGGAGCGAGATCGATCAGGCCGCTTATGCCCAAGCATGGCAGCGCTTCGGTGGCAGTTTTGCGACTCATCCCGAGGTGGTGGAGCGGCTGTCGACGTTTGTCGGCATCAAGCTGCACTACCTCGGCTGGATCGTCGATGGTGACGTCGTCGCGGCTGTTGCTTGCTGGGGCCGGCACGCCGCGCTGTCCAAGGAAGTCCTCAAGCGCGAGGGCAAGCGCGGGCTGCTCGACATGGGCAATGCCGAACTGATTCTGCCGATTGCCGCAGACGTCGTCGTCCCGGTGCGCCAGCGCATGGCGTACGTTTCGCAACTCAACGCCGAGCAGATCAGCACCCTGCGCGCGCAACCGGAAGGGCTGGCACTGGCGCGGTTGCCCGAGGATTACTCGAAGAAGTTTCGCTACAACCAGCGACGCGAGCAGCGCCTGCTGGAAGAGGCAGGCGGGTCGCTTGTGCCGATGTCCGACTTGACGCCACAGGAGCAGGCTGCCGCCTATGGCGATCTGTTTCAGCGTCGCTGGGGCTTTGAAGTGCCCGGCAAGGCCGGGCTGGTCGAAGTGTTCACCCTGCTGCGCGAGTTCATGACCGGGTCAGTGGTCATGCTTGAATCGGCACCGGTGGCGATCCAGATTCTCTACCGGGTCGAAGCGCCGCAGTGGGTGTCGCTGGAGTACGTCAATGGCGGCGTCGATCCGCAAAGTCGCGAGTTCAGCCCTGGCAGCGTATTGAGTTTCGTCAACACCCAGCAGGCCTGGGCGGATGCTCAGGCACTGGGCAAGACGCTGCGCTATTCGTTCGGCCGTGCTGACCGAGAATACAAGGATCGCTGGTGTCACACGGTGCCCGTCTACAAGGTCTGAATCCATGACTGCTCGCAAGCAACAGCTCCTCAAGGCCCATCGCCGCAGCAAGCGCCTGTTCCTGATTGCGTTCTTGATCGTGCTGTTGGCGGCCGGCTTCCTGCTGGGCTGGTGGCTGCTGCCGTTATTGCTGGTGTTGGCCTGGGTGGCGCATGAGGCGTGGTTTGCCGACCATCTGTTCTATCGCGCCGCTGACGACTATCAATATCACTTTCCCAAGGATGCTGCGCAGCAGGCCGTGAAGCTGGATGCCGGTGTCCTGCGTCTGAGCGAGTCGCTGGCGCCGGGAGAAACGCTGGTGCTTGAACTCGAGGTCAAGGCGACCTGGCTCGGGCGCTGGCTGGATCCTTATGTCGAACTGGGGAACGATCGCCAGGATTTCGAGCGGGGCGTCAGCGGCCGGCGCTTTCTCAATCTGTCCGGGCAGGCCGTAGCGCTGGGTGAAAATACCCTGACGTTGCGCGGTCGCCATTGCACCCTGAGCGCTGCCGGTACGTTATGGGTCATGAGCAATCCCGATTACGCGCAGCAACGGGTGATGGTCATCGCGCCTCACGCCGATGATGCCGAGCTGGCTGCGTTCGGCCTCTACAGGCGCTGCGAAGAAGCAAGCATCGTCACGCTGACCCAGGGCGAAATCGAGGCCGAAGACTTCCAGCGCCTGGGTCTGGACAAGGCTCAGGCAGCTCGGCTGAAGGGCAGGCTACGCAGTTGGGACAGCCTGAGCATTCCGATGTGGGGCGGGGTGCCGGCCAGTCGATGCGTACAGCTGGGCTATTACTGCCTGCAATTGCCAGCCATGGCCGAAGAGCCGGACACTTCATTCGGCTCGCGCGAATCCGGCGAAAACGATGTGCGCACTGTCCGCCAGCACAATCCGCTCACACTGCCGGGCGATGTCGATGGTGCGCCGACCTGGAACAATCTGGTCGGCGATATGCAGCGATTGCTGGAGCACTTTCGCCCCGAGGTCGTCGTCACTCCGCATCCCGAACTGGACCCGCACAGCGATCACGTCGCCTCCACCCGTGCCCTGCTGGAAGCCATCGCAACCAGTGCGTGGAAGCCGTCGACCCTGCTGATGTACGCCAACCATCTGCATGACAATGATCGTTGGCCAATGGGCCCGGCCGGTGGCGGTATCGCCCTGCCGCCGGCGATCGAGCCGTTGCCGGCTGATCGCTTGTGGAGCCCGGTGCTGTCGGCGGATATGCAACTGGACAAGGCCATGGCGCTGGCCATGGAGCATGACCTGCAGGGCGCGCTCGGATTCAAGCGGCAGTTGCGTCGCGTCATTCAACAGATGCTTGCCGGACGCCGCTGGCCGGTCACAGGCAGTAACGAGTTTTTCCGCAAGGCCGTGCGGCGTCACGAACTGTTCTGGGTGCGTGACCTTTCAGATTGAGGCGGACGGCGCTTTACCCTGTGGTAATATCGCGCCCCTGTTCATTTTGTATGTGGGTTGCTCCATGAAGTTGTCCATGCCGCGTTTCGATCAAGCCCCTGTCTTGGTAGTCGGCGATGTCATGCTCGACCGTTACTGGCATGGCGGAACCTCACGGATTTCCCCTGAGGCGCCGGTGCCGGTGGTCAAGGTCGAGCAGATCGAAGACCGTCCGGGCGGTGCCGCGAACGTTGCCTTGAACATTGCCGCGCTGGGTGCACCGGCGTCGCTGGTCGGTGTGACTGGCGATGACGAGGCCGCCGACAGCCTGAGCAACAGTCTCAAGGGCGCCGGCGTCCGCGCCCTGTTCCAGCGCATCGCGCACCAGCCGACCATCGTCAAGCTGCGGGTGATGAGCCGGCACCAGCAATTGCTGCGTATCGACTTCGAAGAGCCCTTCGCCACCGACGCCCTGGCCCTCGGTTCGCAGGTCGATGACCTGCTTGAAGGCATCAAGGTGCTGGTCCTCTCCGACTACGGCAAAGGCGCGCTGAAAAACCATCAGGCGCTGATCCAGGCCGCGCGGGCGAAAAACATTCCGGTGCTGGCCGATCCGAAGGGCAAGGACTTTTCCATCTATCGTGGCGCGAGCCTGATCACGCCGAACCTCAGCGAATTCGAAGCCATCGTTGGCGGTTGTGTCGACGAGCACGAGCTCGTCAGCAAGGGTGCGACGCTGATGCACGAGCTTGAACTCGGTGCGCTGCTGGTCACCCGTGGCGAGCATGGCATGACCTTGTTGCGCCCGGACCAGGCGGCATTGCACTTGCCGGCGCGTGCGCGGGAAGTGTTCGACGTGACCGGTGCGGGCGACACGGTCATCTCGACCCTCGCCGCCGCGATCGCTGCCGGCGAAGACCTGCCCCATGCCGTGGCGCTGGCCAACCTGGCGGCGGGTATCGTGGTCGGCAAGCTCGGTACGGCCGCCATCAGCGCCCCGGAACTGCGTCGCGCCATTCAGCGTGAAGAGGGTTCGGAACGCGGTGTGCTCGGTCTTGAGCAATTGGTGCTGGCCGTCGCCGACGCCCGTGCCCATAACGAAAGAATCGTTTTCACCAATGGCTGCTTCGACATTCTCCACGCCGGGCATGTGACCTATCTGGAACAGGCACGGGCCCAGGGCGACCGTCTGATCGTTGCGGTCAACGATGATGCTTCAGTCAGTCGCCTGAAAGGGCCGGGCCGCCCGATCAACAGCGTCGACCGACGCATGGCCGTTCTGGCGGGCCTTGGGGCGGTCGACTGGGTCATCAGCTTCCCCGAAGGCACCCCGGAAAATCTGCTGCGCGAGGTCAGACCCGATGTGCTGGTCAAGGGTGGCGATTACGGCATCGACCAGGTGGTCGGCGCGGATATCGTCACCGCGTATGGTGGCACCGTGAAAGTGTTGGGACTGGTGGAAAACAGTTCGACGACGGCGATTGTCGAAAAAATCCGCAGTCGCTGATCAGATGAATCTTTACCGTTGTGTACTGCGTGTGAACGGATTTTGCCTTGGGGATCTCACCGTTTCCGTTGATGTTGGCAGGTTTGAATCCGCTGCGCTTGCCTGCCTACATTACGTGGTCGATTAATTTATGAAAGTCATGCTCCTGGTGATGGACGAACAGCGGGTCATTCTCGACCGGCTCTACGACATCGTGCAGCAGAACTGTGATGAATGTTTCATCTATCGTCTGAGCAAACAGCAGCAGATGAACCTGGGTGCGTTTCTGGCTTCAGTCGACTACCAGACCTTTGACCGCGTGGTGATTTTCTCCCGGGTCAAGCGACTGGCTCCGCAACTGCGGGTGCTCAAGTGCATTCCCGGGCTGGTCTTTCTTGAACACGACGCCTATCAGAACTACATGCCCGCCAGTAAGTACCGTGGCGTCTACTCGCGTTTGTACAGCCGCTTGCCGAGCTGCCGGGCCTTGGTGTCCGGCGCTGTTGTCGCGCGCAAGATGCTCGCCGAAGGCATCGATACGCTGTTCGTCTCCAAGGGCTACGACGAGCAGATGCTGCACAACACCGGGGTCGAACGAGATATCCCGATCGGCTTCCTCGGCAGCCTGAAAAGCACCGAGTACGCCGAGCGCAAGGCCATGCTTGAATCCCTCTCGCGGCGCACCGGCATGCTCGTGACCCGCACCCAATCAGGCGCCGAATACCTCGAAACGCTCAATCGCATCAAGATCTTCGTCAGCGCCGATATCGGCATGAACGAATTCATGATCAAGAACTTCGAGGCCATGGCGTGCGGCTGTGTGCTGCTGGCCTGGAGTCAGGGCGAAGAAGACCGCTTGCTCGGTTTCGAAGACATGCACAACACGGTGTTCTACCGCAGCGAAGACGAGGCGGTGGCAAAAATCAAAATGCTGCAGGACGACCCCGAACTGGCACAACGCATTGCCAGCAACGGCCAGGCGTTCGCCGAAAGTCGCTATTCGTTTGCGCGGGTCGGCCAGGCACTCGCCGAAGCCATCCAGCGTGAGATGCGCCCATGGCAGCCGCCGTCGGCGTTCACCCGGTTCTGGGTCAAATTGCGCTACGGCATGAAGGTGCCAGCCTGAATGACGGACGAATACATGGCGCTGGATGCGCTGCCCGGTGGCGACCAGTCGGTTTTGCAGGCCTTGCCCGATGCACTGCGTGAATGCCTGAGTCGCGCCGCCCGAGTAGTGCTGATCGCCAATAATCCCGCCATTACCGCAGCCGACTTCGAGGCGCTGAACATCGGCGCCGATGATGTCGTCGTCAGTTTCAACCACTGCATCAAGGCGTCGCTGCTCAACGAGCAGAGCGTCAATCTCTTCGTGCACGGCTACAACGCGCCCGATGCCTATTTCTTCGGCTTGCCCGGCAATGCGGACGTACAGCGACTGTTCGACCGCGCGGCTCAGCGTTGCTTCACCATGCTGGTGGGGTGCGCGGCGCCGATGTGTCCACTGCCGCGCGTGGCGATGTATTGGGATCGCATCCCGTTGCCACCGCTGTGGAATTACCCGATCGACCGCCCGGGGGGTAAACACTACGTCGGGCCGTCCACGGGCTTCAACACGCTGGTGCTGTTCGACTGGCTGCGCGGGCATGTCGGTTACACCTATCAGTTGATGACCCTGGGCTTCTCCAACGAGGCGGGGAAGCTGTGGGGCGGCCATGCCTGGGACTACGAGCGGGACTGGTTGCAGAAGTCCGATGTGATTGTCGTGCCGCTGCAACCCCGGCGCTGGTGGCAAAAACTGTTCAAGCGCAAATAAGCGGCGCCGCCGTCACGTGCCTGCCGGGCCGAACCATTTCTTCATAGGTGCAATCGAGTGTTGAAAATTGCCGTGGCATTTTTCGGGATTCCGAGGAATTCCCAGATTTGCTTCCCCTCCATCGAACAGAACGTATTGGCACAGTTGCCTGCGGGCAGCGACGTCCAGTGCTTTTATCACTTGTATAAAATCGATGAAGTGCAGAATTCGCGCTCCGGCGAGAAGGGCGAGCTGGCGGCTGACAACTATCGGCCCTTCGAGTCCATGCGCGGCGCGCTTACCTCGACCGACGGTGTGCTGGAGCGTTGGAGTTTCGAGCAGGTCAAGGCACTGGGCGATACCTGGGCCGATGACTATGCATCGCTGCGCAACCTGATTTACCAGCTCAACTCGTTGCACACCGTCACCACCGAGATCGAGTCCTTCGATCCGGACTTTGTCGTGTTCGTGCGGCCGGACAATTTCTTCCACACCGCGCTGCCAGGCTACGTGTTCAACCACGTCGAGGCGCGGCGGCACAACGTCTATATCCCCGACTGGCAATGGTGGGGCGGTCTGAATGACCGTTTCGCCGTATGCGGGCGCGATACCTATGTCGCCTACGGCAAACGCATCGAGCGCGTCTTCGATTTCTGCCAGGCGACCGGCCGCAAGCTGCACTCCGAGCGCTTGCTCAAATACGCGCTACTGGAGGCAGGCGCCAAGGTCTGCACACTGCCGATTCAGGCCTCCCGGGTGCGCATCACCGGGGCATTTGCCGAAGAGTCGTTCTCACCCAAGCGTGGCATGGGCAAGCGCGAAAACCGTTACTTTCACTTCTTCGCGACGTTGCGCACCTGGTGGGATCGCCGCCGCTAGCGGCTTGCGCGTTTCCTGCCCAGCCCGACCAGACGCAGTGCCTTGATGCTCAACTGCTTGAGGCCGGTGCGGGGTGCCTTGGCCGGTTGCAGGCCCTGCTGCACCAACCAGTCCTTCCAGCGAATGCGCTCGTCGTGCACGACCCAGCCCTGTTGCGTCGCGAAGCTCTCGGCCAGATGAATGCCGCGGGTGCTGGCCGGTATCAGCTTGTCGCGTTTGAGGGTGAACAGCTCCGCAGTTGGCGCGCCGTCCTTGAGGGGCATCAGATACAGGTCTGGCCGCTTGCGGTCGAGCCGCGCGACCAATTGATCGCCCTCGAGGCGTTCATCGACATGAAACAGACTCAGGGACTTGGCTTCCTTGGGCACTTCCAGGCGCAAGTCGTAGATCAATTGCAGCGACGCCGTCGGTAGATGCACGTAGGCCCGTGGTCGCTCCAGCAATTGCAGGTTGGCGCAGCGCACCGGACGCGCCGAACCGGACAGCGGCGTCAGGCGAAACGGCAATGCCTCGCGATAATGCAGCGCAGCGGAGTAGGGCGCTGGCAGCCAGGTGTCGTTGAAACGCCCGCCGAGCCAGCCTTCCGGGGTTTCCAGCAGGCATTCTTCGGCAATTTCCTGAATCGCCGTGTGCAGCGGGATGTTCAATTCGTGGGCCGGCACGTAACCGGAAATCAGCTTCAGCACCACGTCGCCGCGATCCTGCCGACGTTGGCGCACCAGCACCCAGTAATCGCGGTTCTGCCAATGCAGGGTCAGGCGCACGGATACGCCGAGATTGGCCAGCTCCAGGGCAAAGCGCTCGCTGTCGGCAACGCTGACCGGTTTGCGCCGTTGCAGGGTCTGGGCGAAATTCAGCGGCATGCCGACGCTCTGATAGCTCAGGCCCTCGGGCGTGGCTTCGACGAACAGCGGCAGCGTCTTGAAGTTGCTCGGGTTCTTGCGGATGAGCGTGCGCGGCATATCGGCTCCTGCTTAAGGCCGCGGGGCGGCGTCAGTGACCACGCAGGACCTGGGCAACGGTCGCGGCGTTGTGGGCGAGGTGCAGCGGATTGATCGTGCCGACAATAGCACTGGCGACGCCCGGCTGAGCGAACAGCAACTCGAAGCTGGCGCGCACCGGATCGACTCCCGGACTCAGACAGACATGACCGCTGGCCAGGGCTTTTTTCACCAGAATGGCTTTGCCGTGGGCAGCAGCATAGTCAATGACTGCCTTTTCGTTTTGTTCGTTCAGATTGTAGGTGACCATCGCGCAGTCGCCTTGCTCCAGCGCCTTCAACCCGCCTTCGACGGTTTTGCCGGAAAAACCGAAGCCGCGAATCTTGCCCTCGGCCTTCAGCGCCGCGAGGGTGGCGTATACCTCTTCGTGCTCGAGGATGGCCATGTCGTTGCCGTCGGAGTGCACCAGGACCAGATCGATAAAATCCGTTTCCAGACGTTGCAGGCTGCGCTCGACCGACATCCGCGTGTGCGCAGCGCTGAAGTCATGACGTGACATGCCATCGGCAAACTCTTCGCCGACCTTGCTGACGATCACCCAGTCCTGACGCTGACCACGCAGCAGCGGGCCGAGGCGTTCTTCGCTGCGACCATAGGCCGGCGCGGTGTCGATCAGGTTGATGCCCAGGTCGCGCGCCTGGCGCAGCAGCATGCGCGCCTCGTCGTCGCCGGGAATCTGGAAACCGTTGGGGTATTTCACGCCCTGGTCGCGGCCGAGTTTGACCGTGCCCAGGCCCAGCGGCGAAACCGTCAGGCCGGTGCTGCCCAGCGGGCGATGGAGTTCGTGCAAAGTGGCGATGGTCATGGCAGCAGTTGCTCCCAGGCGGGCACGCCGAGCGGCGGTTTCGGCAACGGCGGCAACGGCTCGGTCGCTTGCGGCTGGATGCCGTCGTGTTGCAGCGAAGCGATGACCCGGTCGGCGAAGTCCGGCGCCAGTGCCAGTTTGGTCGGCCAACCGACGAGCAGACGACCTTCCTCGGCGAGGAACGCGTTGTCCGGGCGGGTCAGACCGGTCTGCAGCGGCTCGGCACGGTCAACCCGCAGGGTCGCCCACCGCGTGGTGCTGAGGTCGATCCACGGCAGCAATTGGGCGATTTCCTTTTGCGCGGTGGCGATCTGCTCGGCCGGCTCTCGCGCCACGCCTTCGCTTTCGGCGATATCGCCGCCCATGTACCAGACCCATTGGCCGTCAGCCGCCGGGTGCGTGGTCACGGTGATGCGCGGTTTGCTGCCGCCGCCCAGGCAGTGGGCGTACAGCGGTTTCAGGCCGGGGCCCTTGGCGAGGATCATGTGCAGCGGCCGGCGTTGCATGGCCGGCCGGCTCAGGCCCAGGGCTTCAAGCAATTGGGCCGTGCCGGCGCCAGCGCTGAGGACAATGCGCTGGGCGCGGATTTCGCGGCCATCGACTTTCAGGCCGACCAGTACGCCCGCCTCCAGCAGCGGCTCGATGACCTGACCGGCGAGCAGACCGTCACCGGCGAGATCAGCCAGGCGCTGGATCAGGCTCGGTACATCGACCACCAATTCGGCGAGACGGTAGACCTTGCCCTTGAAACGCTTGTCTTGCAGGGCCGGCGGCAGGTCGTCGCCCTTGACCTGATCGACCCGGCCACGCACGGCTTTGCTGGCGAAGAAACTGGTGAGGTTGCCGGCGAGGGTGCCTGGCGACCACAGGTAATGCGCTTCGGACAACAGGCGCACGCCGGACAGATCCAGCTCGCCAGTCCCGGCCAGCGCTTCACGCCAGCGGCGCGGCATGTCGGCGATCGCTTCCGAGGCGCCGGTCAGTGCACCGTGCAGCGCGTACTTGGCACCGCCGTGGATGATGCCCTGGGACTTCACGCTCTGCCCGCCACCGAGGCTGGCGCTTTCCACCAGCACGGTCGAAAAACCCTGGCGGCGCAGGCGCGCATTCAGCCAGAGGCCGGCGACACCAGCGCCGACAATCAGAACGTCGGTGGAAATAACGGATGGCATGCAGCGACCTCAGTGTTCAAGACGAGGGCGCAGTATACAGACTCGGGAAAAGGACGGATTTGTCGATGATCAACTGGCTGAGCGCGAAACCTGTAGGAGTGAGCCTGCTCGCGATGGCGGTGTAGCAGACGACATGAATGTTGAATGACAGACCGCTATCGCGAGCAGGCTCACTCCTACAGGGGAGATGTGTTTGTCGTTAATGCCCGGCGGTCTTGGAAAACAGCTGGATCACGACGACGCCGAGCACAATCAGCGCCATCCCCAGCATCGCCGGTACGTCGAGCTTCTGCCCGTAGATGAACAGCGCCGCGACGCTGACCATGACGATGCCCATTCCCGCCCAGACGGCGTAGGCAACGCCCACCGGTACAGTGCGCACCACCAGCGTCAGCATCCAGAATGCGATCCCGTAACCGACGATGATCAGAATCAGCGGCAGTGGCGTGCTGAAGCCTTTGACCGCTTTCATCGAAACGGTGGCGATCACTTCGGCGCAGATGGCGATGGCCAGATAGACGTAGGCGTTCATGATTTCAATCCCTCAGATAAATCGTTGCTTGCTGAGGCGACATTCTAGGGGTTGCCCAGATGGGGTAAAGTCATTACCTATCTCCTCTGAAGATGGGTTGAAACAGGCATGCAATGGAATCTCGAGCAGTTGCGGGTATTTGTCGACGTCGCCGAGCAGCGTTCGTTTTCCGCCGTGGCGCGGCGGCAGCGCAAGGCGCAATCAGCAATCAGCAGCGCCGTTGCGATGCTCGAAGAGGATTTAGGCGTGAGCCTGTTCGAGCGCAGCAGTGGCCGCCAGCCGATTCTCACCGAGGCCGGCGAGGCGTTGCTGGAAGAAGCGCGGGAAGTGTTGCGCCAGTGCGAGCGCCTCAATGGCCGCGCCATGGCCATGCTGCGCGGCCAGGAGGCGCAGCTGCGTGTGGCCCAGGACGAGGCGATGCCGTATCAGGCGCTGGTAGAAAGTTTCGGCGAGCTGGCCGAGCAGTTTCCCAGCCTGGAAGTGCAGTTGACCAGCGCCGCCCAAGGCGAAGTTGCGCGCAAACTGGTCGAGCGTCGCGCCGACCTCGGCCTGCTGTTCTATCACGATGAAATCCCCGAAGCCCTTGAGCGCCGCGTGCTGGGTCGTGTCGAGATGGTCACGGTGTGCGGCATCAATCACCCGCTGGCTCAGCAGTCTTACGTGACCTGTCAGCAACTGGCGCAACACCGACAACTGCTGATGTCGACGCAGACCAGCGTCTATCCCGGCAACGAGCCGGCCAGCCCACAGGTGTGGCGTGCCGACAGCTTCTACGTGATGTCCGAATGGCTGGTCCGCGATCTCGGCTGGGCCTGGCTGCCGCGCCACGTTGTGCAGTATTCGGCGTATCAAGGCCAGATGATTGAACTCGACAGCGAATGGACGCCGCCGGCGCTGGTGGTGGAGCTGGTCTGGCGTCGCGACGAACCGCTCGGCCCGGCCGCGCGTTGGCTGGCGGAACGTTTTGCCGTGCACTTGCGGGCGATCGGTGACAAAAGCCGATAAACTCCGCCGCCATGAATAGAACTCTCTACACCGTGCTGTTTTACCTGGGGCTGCCATTGGTGGCGATTCGGCTGTGGCTGCGCGCGCGCAAGGCGCCGGCGTATGCCAAACGCATTGGCGAGCGCTTCACGCTTGGCATGCCGACCCTGCAGCCCGGTGGCATCTGGGTGCACGCGGTGTCGGTGGGCGAAAGCATTGCCGCCGCGCCGATGATCCGCGCGCTGCTGGAACGCCATCCGGCGCTGCCGATCACCGTGACCTGCATGACCCCGACCGGCTCGGAGCGGATTCAGGCGCTGTTCGCCAATGAGCCGCGCATCCAGCACTGCTATCTGCCGTATGACTTGCCGTGCGCAGCGGCAAGATTTCTTGATCGGGTGCAGCCCAAGCTTGCAGTGATCATGGAAACCGAGCTGTGGCCCAATCACATTCATCAGTGCGCGAAGCGCGGGATACCGGTGGCGCTCGCTAACGGACGCTTGTCCGAGCGTTCGGCGCGTGGTTATGGCCGCTTCAGCAAACTCACGGCGCCGATGCTGGCGGAAATGAGTTTGTTCGCCATACAGACCGAAGCCGAGGCCCAGCGCTTCCGTGATCTCGGCGCGCGTCCGCAAACAGTCGAAGTCACCGGTTCGATCAAGTTCGACCTGACCATCGACCCGCAACTGCTGCAACGCGCAGCCGAGTTGCGCAGCCAGTGGCAGGCACAGGACCGCCCGGTGTGGATCGCCGCCAGCACCCACGAAGGCGAAGACGAGGTGCTGCTTGATGCCCATCGTCGCTTGCTGAGCAGTCATCCCGATGCATTGTTGATTCTGGTGCCACGCCATCCGGAGCGCTTCAACTCGGTGTTCGAACTGTGCCAGCGCGAAGGCTTCGCCACGGTGCGTCGTTCGACCGGGGCCAAGGTCGATGCGCAGACGAGCGTGTTGCTCGGCGACACCATGGGCGAGTTGCTGTTTCTCTATGCCTTGGCCGACAGCGCCTTTGTCGGCGGCAGTCTGGTCCCGAACGGTGGGCACAACCTGCTCGAACCTGCAGCGCTGGCAAAACCGGTGCTCAGCGGCCCGCACCTGTTCAACTTCCTCGATATCGCCGCGCAGATGCGCGAAGCCGGGGCGTTGGTCGAAGTCGATGACGCCGAAGGCTTGGCGATTGAAGTGCAGCGTTTGTTCGAATTGCCCCGCGATGCGCAGCGCATGGCCGAGGCCGGGCTGGCGGTGATGCGCCGCAATCAGGGCGCGTTGCAGCGCCTGCTGGACAGCTTGGGCAGATTGATCAAGTAAGCAAAAAGATCGCAGCCTTCGGCAGCTCCTACAGGGAAATGCATTCCAACTGTAGGTGCTGCCGAAGGCTGCGATCTTTTGTTTTTAACGCTTAAGGCCGGGCTTTGAGCTGTGCTTCAGCAGCCTTGGCCAGATCCGGCGGCAGGAAGTCCTTGTCCGGGTTGTAGTCGGCTTTCAGATAGCGCCGCAGATCTTCCAGGTCACCCGGATTCAACGTTCCCGCCGCTTGCTTCAGGCGCAGATTGTCGAGGATGTAGTCGTAACGGGTGTTGTTGTAGTTGCGCACCGAGGTGTAGAGCTGGCGCTGCGCATCAAGGACGTCGACGATGTTGCGCGTGCCGACCTGATAACCGATTTCCGTGGCTTCCACGGCGCTCTGGTTGGAGATGATCGACTGGCGGCGCGCCTGCACCTGCTCGACGTCGGTGTTCACCGCGCGGTGCAGATTGCGGGTGTTTTCCACCACCTGCCGGCGCAGCGATTCGCGCTGCTGTTCGCTCTGATCGAGTTGCGCATAGGACTGACGCACTTGCGAACTGGTCAGCCCGCCGCTGTAGATCGGGATGTTCAGTTGCAGGCCCAGGGTGCTCTGCTCGACGTTGCCGCCGTAGGGCACGCCGAAGGAATTCGGGTTGCCGAAACCCAGTGCGTCGTTGTCGCCTTTCTCGTATCTCGCCACCGCGTCGAGGGTCGGCAAGTGGCCGGCCTTGCGCTGCTTGAGCGTCTGCTCGGCGGAGCTGACCGCGTAGTTGCTGGCGAGCAGATTGAGGTTCTGCCGCGCCGCCGTGTCGACCCAGGATTTCGCATCGTTGGGCGCTGGCGGCAGGATCGGCAGGGTATGGACGATGCCTTGAATCGAGTTGTACTGACGGTTGGTCAGGGTGATCAACGCCTCGAAGGCGTCATCGACCTGACGCTGGGCGACGATGCGGTTGGCCCGTGCGGTGTCGTAACTGGCTTGCGATTGCAGCACATCAGTCTTGTCCGAGAGGCCGACATCGAAGCGCTCGTTGGACTGGTCGAGCTGACGTTTGAACGCCGCTTCTTCAGCCTTGGTCGAGGCCAGATTGTCCTGGCTGCGCAGCACGTTGAAGTAGCTTTCGGCCGATTGCAGGATCAGGTTCTGCTCGGTGGCCGAGAGCTGCAGAGCGGCCTGTTCGTTGACGTCCTTGGCCGCTTGATACTGGAACCAGCGATCAGCGCGGAACAGCGGCTGCGCGAGCGTCGCCTGGTAGGAATGCGCGCTGCGGTTGGCGATGGCCGAGGGCTGATCGATCGAGGTACGTACGTCGGCGACTTCGGCGCCACCGGACAGGTTCGGCAGCAGACCGGCGCGGGCCTGGGGCACTACTTCTTTCTGCGCACCGTACTGGGCGCGGGCCGCCGCCAGATCGGCGTTATTGTCGACCGCTTCCTGATAGACGCTGACCAGATCGGTTTTGGTCGACAAGGGTGCTTCCGCTGCCCAGGCCATTGTGTTGGACGCACAGGACACGGCAACAGCCAGTGAAAGTTTGCGCAGCATGAGGCGATCCCTAGCATGAATATTATGGAAGTAATCCGGGCGCCAAAGGTAAGGCGCAGCCCGCGCAGCGTCAAGGCTGAGCCGGGCCAAGCGAGTGTAGTTGCGCATTGCTCCGGCAACAATCGGGCAAGCCTGTGTATTTACGCCATTCATCAAGGCGTTCGCTGCGGTGTTGGCGTTCCCCGGCGGTTGTGTCTAGACTGGCCGGGTTCTTGTCGGGGTGCCTTGCTATGAGGCTGAGATCGAATAATTTCGGATCCCGTTGAACCTGATCAGGTTAGCGCCTGCGTAGGGAACAAGATTTCTCGTCCCCCGGCGAGTCCTCTTGTGCTTCGTCCGGGATATTGTTCGACAATCGAACGCTCGTGACGAATGCACAGCACCGGTCCTGGTGCGTCCGTGCCTTTCAGGTTCTGCTCCGACAATCCACTGCTGGATGCTGTCTGGAGAGCCCGTGATGACAACAAAAGAAAATAACGCGATCAACCTCAGTGACTCGGCCAGGGTCGACGAGCAATCGGTCAAGCCGTTCACCCGTTCGCAAAAAATCTACGTTCAGGGCTCGCGCCCGGACATCCGCGTGCCGATGCGCGAAATCAGCCTCGATGTAACCCCGACCGATTTCGGTGGCGAGATCAATGCGCCGGTCACCGTCTACGACACCTCCGGCCCGTACACCGATCCGAACGTAGTCATCGATGTGCGCAAAGGTCTGGCCGATGTGCGTTCGGCGTGGATCGATGATCGCGGCGACACCGAGCGCCTCGCCGGTCTGAGCTCCAACTTCGGCCGCGAACGCCTGGCCGATCCGGAACTGACCAAACTGCGCTTCGCCCATGTCAACAACCCGCGCCGCGCCAAGGCCGGGCACAACGTCACGCAGATGCATTACGCACGGCAGGGCATTATCACGCCCGAGATGGAGTTCGTGGCCATCCGCGAAAACATGAAGCTGGAAGTGGCTCGCGCCGCCGGCCTGCTCGATCAGCAACACCCCGGCCACAGTTTCGGCGCCAGCGTGCCGAAAATCATCACCCCCGAATTCGTCCGCGACGAGATCGCCCGTGGCCGCGCAATCATCCCGGCCAACATCAACCACACTGAACTGGAACCGATGATCATCGGGCGTAACTTCCTGGTGAAGATCAACGGCAACATTGGCAACAGCGCCCTGGGTTCTTCGATCGAAGAAGAAGTGGCGAAACTGACCTGGGGCATTCGCTGGGGCGCGGACAACATCATGGACTTGTCCACCGGCAAGCACATTCATGAAACCCGCGAGTGGATCATCCGCAACTCGCCTGTGCCGATCGGCACCGTACCGATTTATCAGGCACTGGAAAAAGTCGGCGGCGTTGCCGAAGACCTGACCTGGGAGTTGTTCCGCGACACGCTGATCGAACAGGCCGAACAGGGCGTCGACTACTTCACCATCCATGCCGGCGTGCTGCTGCGTTACGTGCCATTGACCGCCAAACGCGTGACCGGCATCGTCTCCCGTGGCGGCTCGATCATGGCCAAGTGGTGCCTGGCGCATCACAAGGAAAACTTCGCCTACACCCATTTCGAAGAAATCTGCGAAATCATGAAGGCCTACGACGTCAGCTTCTCGCTCGGCGACGGCCTGCGTCCGGGCTCGATTGCCGACGCCAACGACGCCGCGCAATTCGGTGAGCTGGAAACCCTCGGCGAGCTGACCAAGATCGCCTGGAAGCACGATGTGCAAACCATGATCGAAGGCCCGGGCCATGTGCCGATGCAGTTGATCAAAGAGAACATGGACAAGCAGCTCGAATGCTGCGACGAGGCGCCGTTCTACACCCTAGGCCCGCTGACGACCGACATCGCCCCGGGTTACGACCACATCACGTCCGGCATCGGTGCGGCAATGATCGGCTGGTTCGGTTGCGCGATGCTTTGCTACGTGACGCCGAAGGAGCACCTGGGCCTGCCGAACAAGGATGACGTGAAAACCGGGATCATCACTTACAAGATCGCCGCGCACGCAGCGGACTTGGCCAAGGGGCATCCCGGCGCGCAGATTCGCGACAATGCGCTGAGCAAGGCGCGTTTCGAATTCCGTTGGGAGGACCAGTTCAACCTCGGCCTGGATCCGGATACCGCGCGTTCCTATCACGACGAGACCCTGCCGAAGGACTCGGCCAAGGTCGCGCATTTCTGCTCGATGTGCGGGCCGAAATTCTGCTCGATGAAGATCACCCAGGAAGTCCGCGAATACGCGGCCAACCAGCGCATCGATGCGGTCGACGTGGACGTCGCCAAAGGCCTCGCGGAGCAGGCCGAGCGGTTCAAGAAGGAAGGCAGTCAGCTGTACAAGAAAGTCTGACCGAGCGGCGTTCACCTGTGGCGAGGGAGCTTGCTCCCGCTGGCCTGCGAAGCAGGCCCAAAATCAGTCACCGCGTTCTGGCAGTCAGAATCGTGGTGACCGGATGGGCGGCTGCTTCGCAGCCGAGCGGGAGCAAGCTCCCTCGCCACAAGGGTGATCAGCGACCCAAAACAATAAGCTCCCCTGAGATATTCCTGTGAACATTCAACCCGGCACCTATTCCCCCGATCTCGCCGTCCCCGCTGCAAAGCGTGTCTTCGGCGGGCGCGATCTGTTTTCCCTGTGGTTCTCCCTCGGCATCGGTCTGATGGTTTTGCAGACCGGCGCATTGCTCGCGCCGGGCCTGGGCCTGTCCGGCTCGTTGCTGGCGATTTTCCTTGGCACGCTGGTGGGCGTACTGCTGCTGGCTGCGGTCGGCGTGATCGGCAGCGACACCGGCCTGTCGTCGATGGCGGCGCTGAAGCTCAGCCTCGGCCGCAAAGGCGCGAGCCTGCCGGCGTTGCTCAATCTGCTGCAACTGATCGGCTGGGGCTCGTTCGAAATCATCGTCATGCGCGATGCCGCCAGCCTGCTCGGCACCCGAGCGTTCAGCGAAGGCTCGCTGTGGGCCAATCCGATGCTGTGGACGCTGTTTTTCGGGGCGCTGGCGACCTTGCTCGCCGTGAGCGGGCCGTTGACGTTCGTGCGGCAGATTCTGCGCAAGTGGGGCATCTGGCTGCTGCTCGCGGCGTGCCTGTGGCTGACCTGGAACCTGTTCGCCAAAGCCGACCTCCCGGCACTGTGGGCGCGTGCCGGTGACGGTTCGATGCCATTCGCCGTGGGCTTCGACATTGCCATCGCCATGCCGCTGTCGTGGCTGCCGCTGATTGCCGATTACTCGCGTTTCGGCAAGCGCGCGAAGAACGTGTTCGGTGGCACGGCGGTGGGTTTCTTCATCGGCAATTTCTGGCTGATGAGCCTTGGCGTCGCCTATACCCTGGCGTTTGCCCCGAGTGGAGAAGTCAACGCGTTGTTATTGGCTCTGGCGGGCGCCGGTCTGGGCATTCCGCTGCTGCTGATTCTGTTGGATGAGTCGGAAAATGCTTTCGCCGATATTCATTCGGCGGCGGTTTCCAGCGGGATTCTGTGGCGTCTGAAAGTCGAGCATCTGGCCCTGGCCATCGGCGTGATCTGCACGCTGATTGCCCTGCTGGCGCCATTGGCGCAGTACCAGAATTTCCTGCTGCTGATCGGCTCGGTGTTCGCGCCGCTGTTCGGCGTGGTGCTGGTCGATCACTTCATCCTGCGCAAGCGCAGTGCGCAGGTCGCGTCAGCCGCATTGCGCTGGCCGGCGTTGCTGGCATGGCTGGGTGGGGTCAGCACTTACCACTTGCTGGCGAATCTGTACCCGGAGGTCGGCGCCACCCTGCCGGCGCTGGTGCTGGCAGGGCTGCTGCAACTCATCCTGGGCCGGGCTTTCAGTTACGGCCGGGAAACAGCTCAGGCTTGAGAATGCCGTTCAGGCGCGGATAAGGAATCTTCAGTTCGACGTGGCCCAGCGCGTAAGGCGCGATGGTGGTCACGTCGTACTTGAGGATCACGCCGCCGTAGGTCAGTGCTACGTGCGGGGTTTTGACGAACGGCCAGTTCGCTACGAATTCCGCCTCCTGATCGAGTTTGGTGCTGATCAGCCAGCTGTTGTGCGCCACTTGCGCGGCTTTCCAGAACGCCTCTTCCTGACCCGGCAGCAACATGTCCGACAGGTTCAGCACCTTGTGCTGCTGGCGCGAATAGTTGATGAAACCGCGACCTGGAGTGCCATGGGCGCCGCCGGTGTCGAGGTAGCTCGAGAGCTCGATGATCACCAGTCCGTCATGCTGCTCGCGTACTTTTGCTTGCAGGTAGCTGCTGTTGCGCGGGCCGGCGCTGGCCAGGAACTGCTCGCGGTAGGCGGCCAGGGTTGGCGCTACGGGTGCGTTCTTCTCGGTGCGGGTCATTTGCAGCAGACGCTTTTCGATGATGCCGTCCAGTGCCGGCTCATCCGGGAAGCGCAGGGTGTCGATGTTCACCAACGGGCAATCGGGGTTGGAACAGCCGGGTTTGAGTTGTTCCGAGGCGTCGCGGGTGGTTTCCAGCGGCGTGCGGTAGTTGGGCTGGAACAGGCTGGCACACGCGCCCAGAGTCAGGGCAATAGCGGCCACAGAGGCGATTTTGAAAAGCGACATGGGCGTCCTTTCGAAAGCAGGGGAAGGCGAAAAGTTACCGCTTCGACTCTCAACGAGGCAGTCAGTTCGCCACTAAGCTAATTAGAGTGGGTTTCACCGTCACCGTCCATCCCGCTGACGGTAAAGGGGCTGCATCAAACGGTGCGGGCGCGTTAGGATGGCGCGAAGTCGAGGTTGCCGGTTGTACTCAGAAACCTCGTAAAGGATGTGCAGTAATGAGGATGATTATGACTGACTTTGCCAACGCCATTCCGACCGCCGTCGATATCGTGCGGCGCGAAAAATGCTACGAGGGCTTTTACAAGCTCGACCGTGTGCACCTGCGCCATGAATTGTTCGCCGGTGGCATGAGCCGCGAGATCAACCGTGAAATCTTCGTGCGCCACGATGCCGTGTGCGTGTTGCCTTACGATCCGCAGCGCGATGAGGTGGTGCTGATCGAGCAGTTTCGCGTCGGCGCCATGGGCAAGGCCGACAACCCGTGGCTGGTCGAACTGGTCGCCGGTCTGATCGACAAGGATGAGCAACCGGAAGAAGTTGCTCACCGCGAGGCGCAGGAGGAAGCTGGGCTGGACATCAAGGCGTTGTGGCCGATGACCAAGTATTTCCCGTCGCCGGGTGGCAGCAACGAGTTCGTGCATTTGTATCTGGGGCGTTGCAGCACCGACGGCGTCGGCGGTCTGCACGGGCTGGAAGAAGAGGCCGAAGACATTCGCGTTACGGTCTGGGCATTCGAAGATGCCTTGCAGGCCGTTCGTGACGGACGTATTGCCAACGCGGCGAGCATCATCGCCTTGCAGTGGCTGGCGCTGAACCGCGCCGAAGTGAGGGGGCTATGGTCGTAAACAAGCTGCGCGATCGTTATCGGGTTGACCTCGTGGGGCTGCAAGCCGCCTGCGAGGCCAACTACGCGCGCCTGATGCGACTGCTGCCGGACATGCGCAACGAACCCGAGGCGCGGCGTATCGCTGTGACCCAGGGCGAGCAGATGCTCGGCGTGCTCGCCCTCGAAGTGCTGCAGACCTGCCCGTACACCACGACCTTGCAGGTGCGCCAGGAGCACAGCCTGCCGTGGTTACCGGTGCCGCAACTTGAGGTGCAGGTCTATCACGACGCGCGCATGGCCGAAGTGGTCAGCGCCGAACATGCACGACGCTTTCGCGGCATCTATCCTTACCCGAACGCCGCCATGCACCAGCCTGATGAGAAGGCCCAGCTCAATGTGTTCCTGGGCGAATGGCTGAGTCATTGCCTGGCGTTGGGGCACGAGTACGAAGTCGTTCGCTAGTTGTGAACTGCGTCCGCTTCGGCGGTTTCCCCTTTGTGTCATCCCCCAGCATAATTGCCGCACCCATTCATTGCGTGCCTTAGCCCGGGAGAACGCTTTGTCCAGCGTATCGACATTGACCAGCGCCGACCCGGCACTGCTCGTGCAGTTGTCCGACAGCCACTTGTTCGCCGAAGCGGACGGCAAGCTGCTGGGCATGAAGACCCGCGAAAGCCTGCAAAAGGTCATCGACCTGGTGTTGGGGCAACAGCCGCGGATCGATTTGGTGCTGGCCACCGGCGATATTTCCCAGGACGGCACGCTGGAGTCGTATCAGGCCTTTCGCCAACTGAGCGCGCAGATCGATGCGCCAGCGCGCTGGATTCCCGGCAATCACGACGAGCCGATGGTCATGGCCGAGGCAGCGGTGCAGAGCACGTTGCTGGAGCCGGTGGTCGATATCGGCAATTGGCGGGTGACGATGCTCGACTCAGCCGTGCCGGGCTCGGTACCGGGCTATCTGCAGGACGATCAATTGCAGTTGCTGGCGCGCTCGTTGAGCGAAGCGCCGGAGCGTCATCATCTGGTGTGCTTGCATCATCATCCGGTGTCGATCGGCTGCGCGTGGATGGAGCCGATCGGCCTGCGCAACCCGGAAGCGTTCTTTGAAGTGCTGGATCGCTTTCCTCAGGTTCGCGCGGTGTTGTGGGGGCATGTGCATCAGGAAATCGATCGTGAGCGCAATGGCGTGCGCTTGATGGCCTCGCCTTCGACGTGCATCCAGTTCGAGCCGGGGAGTGCGGATTTCAAGGTCGGCGAGCAGGCGCCGGGGTATCGGTGGTTGCGGTTGTTGCCGGATGGGCGGTTGGAAACTGGCGTGGAGCGCGTGACCGGTTTTGCTTTTACCGTTGATTACGGTTCCGAAGGTTACTGATTTTCGATCAAGAGCCCCTCACCCCAGCCCTCTCCCGGAGGGAGAGGGGGCCGATCGAGGTGTCTTTCGCGATCTGCCGACCTGCAACGGCGGTGGCGATTATGGATTCGCCAAATCACTTTCAAGTCGGTGTATCTCTTTAATATCCCCCAATCAGTCCCCTCTCCCTTTGGGAGAGGGCTAGGGTGAGGGCCGCTCCCGCTGAATGACCAATTTCTCGAAACCACCCCCCAATCCCATCTTCTCTCCCTGTAAACTCCGCAAACCCAAACCGACAGCCAGGGAGCTCAAATGTCCGGTTCGATCCTCTATATCCACGGTTTCAACAGCGCGCCGGCCTCGAAGAAGGCCTGTCAGCTGGTCGCGGTCATGGAGCGGCTGGGATTGAGCGGGCAATTGCGCGTGCCGGCGCTGCATCACCATCCGCGCGAAGCCATCGGTCAGCTCGAGCAGGCAATCGCCGAGCTGGGCCGGCCGTTGCTGGTGGGAAGTTCGCTTGGCGGCTACTATGCGACTCACCTGGCCGAGCGCCATGGCCTGAAAGCCTTGCTGGTCAACCCGGCGGTCAGCCCGCACCGGATGTTCGATGGTTATCTGGGCACGCAGAAAAACCTCTATACCGATGAAACCTGGGAACTGACCCACGACCACGTCACGGCGCTGGCCGAACTGGAAGTGCCGGCGCCGCAGGATCCGCAGCGTTATCAGGTCTGGTTGCAAACCGGCGACGAAACGCTGGATTATCGCCTCGCCCAACAGTATTACCGCGCCTGTGCCTTGCGCATCCAGGCTGGCGGCGACCACAGTTTCCAGGGCTTTGCCGGGCAATTGCCGGCGTTGCTGAGTTTTGCCGGCATGGCTGCCGATATGTATCAGGCAATCGATTTCACCACGCTGTGAAGTCTTGCCCCTCTTTCATGAATGACTGACGACGAGACCTTATGGCCACTCCCAGCGCTAGTTCTTATAACGCCGACGCCATCGAAGTCCTCTCGGGCCTCGACCCGGTGCGCAAACGCCCCGGCATGTACACCGACACCAGTCGGCCGAATCACCTCGCCCAGGAAGTCATCGACAACAGCGTCGACGAGGCCCTGGCCGGCCACGCCAAATCGGTGCAGGTCATCCTGCACGCCGACCATTCGCTGGAAGTCAGCGACGACGGCCGTGGCATGCCCGTCGACATTCACCCGGAAGAGGGTGTGTCCGGCGTTGAACTGATCCTCACCAAACTGCACGCGGGCGGCAAGTTTTCCAACAAGAACTACCAGTTCTCCGGCGGTCTGCACGGCGTGGGTATTTCCGTGGTCAACGCGCTGTCCACCGAAGTGCGCGTGCGGGTCAAACGTGACGGCAACGAATACCAGATGACCTTCAAGGACGGCTTCAAGGCCTCCGAGCTGGAAATCGTCGGCACCGTTGGCAAGCGCAATACCGGCACCAGCGTGTACTTCGCGCCGGACCCGAAATACTTTGATTCGCCGAAATTTTCCATCAGCCGCCTCAAGCACGTGCTCAAGGCCAAGGCTGTGCTGTGCCCTGGGCTGCTGGTCAGCTTCGAAGACAAGGGTACCGGCGAGAAAGTCGAGTGGCATTACGAAGACGGCCTGCGCTCCTACCTGGTGGATGCGGTCAGCGAATTCGAGCGCCTGCCGAACGAGCCGTTCTGCGGCGCCTTCGCCGGTAATAAAGAAGCGGTCGACTGGGCGCTGCTGTGGCTGCCGGAAGGCGGCGACGCGGTGCAGGAAAGCTACGTCAACCTGATCCCGACCGCGCAGGGCGGTACCCACGTCAATGGTTTGCGTCAGGGCCTGCTCGATGCGATGCGCGAGTTCTGCGAGTTCCGCAGCCTGCTGCCGCGCGGCGTGAAGCTGGCGCCGGAAGACGTCTGGGAACGCATCGCGTTCGTCCTGTCGATGAAAATGCAGGAACCGCAATTCTCCGGCCAGACCAAAGAACGTCTGTCATCCCGGGAAGCGGCGGCGTTCGTCTCCGGTGTGGTCAAGGATGCGTTCAGCCTGTGGCTCAACGCCAACCCGGAAACCGGTCTGGCCCTGGCCGAACTGGCGATTAACAACGCTGGCCGTCGCCTCAAGGCGAGCAAGAAGGTCGAGCGCAAACGCGTCACCCAAGGCCCGGCGCTGCCCGGCAAACTGGCTGACTGCGCCGGGCAGGACCCGATGCGTTCCGAGCTGTTTCTGGTCGAGGGTGATTCCGCCGGCGGTTCGGCCAAGCAGGCGCGGGACAAGGAATTCCAGGCGATCCTGCCGTTGCGCGGCAAGATCCTCAACACTTGGGAAGTCGACGGCAGCGAAGTACTCGCCAGCCAGGAAGTGCACAACATCGCCGTGGCCATCGGCGTCGATCCGGGCGCGGCGGACATGAGCCAGCTGCGCTACGGCAAGATCTGCATCCTCGCTGACGCCGACTCGGACGGTCTGCACATCGCCACGCTGCTTTGCGCTCTGTTCGTCCAGCACTTCCGCCCGTTGGTGGATGCCGGTCACGTCTATGTGGCGATGCCGCCGCTGTACCGCATCGACCTCGGCAAAGAGATCTACTACGCCCTCGACGAAGCCGAGCGCGACGGTATTCTCGATCGCCTGGTGGCCGAGAAGAAGCGCGGCAAGCCGCAGGTCACCCGATTCAAGGGTCTGGGTGAAATGAACCCGCCGCAACTGCGTGAAACCACCATGGACCCGAACACTCGGCGTCTGGTGCAGTTGACGCTGGGCGAAGACTTCGCCGAAACCTCGGAAATGATGGACATGCTGCTGGCGAAGAAGCGCGCCGGTGACCGCAAATCCTGGCTGGAATCCAAAGGCAACCTCGCCGAGGTGCTGGCCTGATGCAGTTTGGCTGGGTCTTGGCGGGTGCGTTGCTGCTGAGTGCGCTGAGCGTGTCGGCCGAGCCGTTGCAGGAACTGCGCGTGCTCTCCGAGCACCCGGTCGAGGGCATGCGCGGCGGCAACCTGTCGGGTCTGGCCATGTGCGGCAATGAACTGTGGACGGTGTCCGATCGCGATGACGAGCAGATCTACCGGCTCGATACCCGCGATCCGGTCTGGCAAGCGCAAACCGTGCACATCGACGTGCCGCCGGTGCCCGAAAGCGGCTTGCCTTGGGGCTTGAGCTCGCGTACCTGGGCGGCGTCGTTCATTCGCGGTGGCGATCTGGATTTCGAAGGCATCAGTTGCGACAGCGCTGGCAATCGCTACATCGTCAGTGAGGCTCACGCAGCGGTATTGCAGGTGCCGGTCAGCGGCCCGGCAAACTGGCTGAAGATCTCGCCGCTGCTGGTTCGCGAGGCGCGGGCGAGCGGCCTGCTGCTGAAGTTCAATTCGATCTTCGAGGGCTTGGCGATCAACCCGGCCGGTGATCAGATGTGGCTGGCCGCCGAACGGCAAAAGCGCGGCCTGCTGCTGATCAAACGCCAGCAGACGGTGTGGGATTGCGACGGTCGCTGCGTGCTGCTCAGTGAGGGCGGCAAGGAGATGCAGCCGGCACAGTTTCCCAAGGCGAAAGCGGTTCATCGCGACTTTTCCGACATTTCATTGTTCAACGGCAAGCTGTTTACTCTTGAACGCAACGCTTATGAGATCTGTCGTCGCGATGCACAGACGGCCAAGGTCGAGAAATGCTGGTCGTATGCCGATGAACTGTTGCAGGAAAAACGTCGCTACTCGCAGAACTACGGGCTGGAAGAAGCGCTGATCGTTGACGCCGAGGGCGCGTGGATCGGCGTCGATAATAATTTCGGCCCGCGTGCCGACGGCGAGGCCCGCCCGGTGGTCTGGCGCTTCGCCGCACCGGACGGTGGCTGGAGCGCCAGGCCATGAGCCGGCAACCGCCGGGCAAGCGTGCCGGTCGGGTGTTGATGGTTCTCGCCTGGTGCGCGGCGCTGTTTCTCGCGACGAAGTTTTTCGGTCAGTGGGAACAGCGCCAGCAGAATCCGAACATCGTGGTCACGTCGGAGCAGGGCGAAGGCTTTATCGAGGTGAAACTGGCGAGCAATGCCCAAGGGCATTTTGTCGCCAGCGGCCAGATCAACGGCGAGCCGGTCGAGTTCATGCTCGACACCGGCGCCACCGATGTCGCGATTCCCGCGGATCTGGCCAAGCGTTTGAAACTGCAAGAAGGTTTCGGCGTGACCCTGAGCACGGCCAATGGCCTGAGCCAGGGTTATCGAACGAAGATTGCCCGCCTGCAATTGGGCGACATTGTGCTGCGGGATGTCCGCGCACTGGTGGCGCCGGGGCTGCATGGCGATCAGGTGCTGCTCGGCATGAGCGCCCTGAACAAACTTGAATTTACCCAGCGCGGTGGCACCATGCTGCTGCGCCAGACAACGAACCGATGAGGCCCGCATGAGCGACTCCCTTGATCTCAGCCTGGACGGTGTAGAACGCCGCTCGCTGGCTGACTTCACCGAAAATGCCTACCTCAACTACTCCATGTACGTGATCATGGACCGCGCCTTGCCGCATATCGGCGACGGCCTGAAACCGGTACAGCGGCGTATCGTCTACGCCATGAGCGAGTTGGGCCTGGACGCCGATTCCAAGCACAAGAAATCGGCGCGTACCGTCGGTGACGTGCTCGGCAAGTTCCACCCCCACGGCGACTCGGCATGCTACGAAGCAATGGTGCTGATGGCACAGCCGTTCAGCTATCGCTACACGCTGGTCGACGGCCAGGGCAACTGGGGTGCGCCGGACGATCCGAAGTCCTTCGCCGCCATGCGTTACACCGAAGCGCGGCTGTCGCGCTATTCCGAGGTGCTGCTCAGCGAACTGGGCCAGGGCACCGCTGACTGGGGCCCGAACTTCGACGGCACCCTGCAGGAACCGCTGGTGTTGCCGGCACGCCTGCCGAACATTCTGCTCAACGGCACCACCGGTATCGCCGTAGGCATGGCCACCGATGTGCCGCCGCACAACCTGCGCGAAGTCGCCACCGCCTGCGTGCGCTTGCTGGATGAGCCGAAAGCCACGGTCGAACAGCTTTGCGAACACATTCAGGGTCCGGATTATCCGACCGAAGCGGAAATCATCACGCCGCGCGCCGACCTGCTGAAGATGTACGAAACCGGCAAGGGCTCGGTGCGCATGCGCGCCGTGTACCACGTCGAGGACGGCGACATCATCGTCACCGCGCTGCCGCATCAGGTCTCCGGGGCCAAGGTGCTGGAGCAGATCGCCGCGCTGATGCAGGCCAAACCGTCGAAAGCACCGCAGATCGCCGATCTGCGCGACGAATCCGACCACGAAAACCCGTGCCGCATCGTGATTATCCCGGTCAACAGCCGCGTCGATCACGAAGCGCTGATGCAGCATCTGTTCGCCAGCACCGAGCTGGAGTCGACCTACCGGGTCAACGTCAACATCATCGGTCTGGACGGCAAGCCGCAGCTGAAAAACCTCCGCGCCTTGCTGGTCGAATGGCTGGAATTCCGCGTGCTGACCGTGCGTCGCCGTCTGCAATTCCGCCTCGACAAGGTCGAACGTCGCCTGCACCTGTTGGACGGTTTGCTGATCGCCTACCTCAATCTGGATGAAGTGATCCACATCATCCGTACCGAGGAGCACCCGAAAGCCAAACTGATCGAGCGTTTCGCCCTCAGCGAGATTCAGGCCGACTACATCCTCGACACCCGTCTGCGGCAGTTGGCGCGACTGGAAGAGATGAAGCTGCGCGACGAGCAGGACGAGCTGCTCAAGGAACAAGCCAAGCTGCAAGCCCTGCTGGGCAGCGAAGCCAAGCTGAAGAAACTGGTGCGCACCGAGCTGCTCAAAGACGCCGAAACCTACGGCGACGACCGCCGCTCGCCGATCGTCGAGCGCGCCGAAGCCAAGGCGCTGAGCGAACACGATCTGCTGCCGAACGAAAAAGTCACCGTCGTGTTGTCGGAAAAAGGCTGGGTACGTTCGGCCAAGGGCCATGACATCGACGCCACCGGTCTGTCCTACAAGGCGGGCGACGGCTTCAAGACCTCGGCGGCGGGGCGCTCCAACCAGTTTGCCGTGTTCATCGACTCCACCGGCCGCAGCTATTCGGTCGCCGCTCACACCTTGCCGTCGGCCCGAGGCCAGGGCGAGCCGTTGACCGGCCGCCTGACGCCGCCACCGGGTGCTTCGTTCGAATGCGTGCTGATGCCCGAAGACGATGCGCTGTACGTGATCGCGTCGGATGCCGGTTACGGTTTCGTGGTCAAAGGTGAAGACCTGCAAGCCAAGAACAAGGCTGGCAAGGCTTTGTTGAGTCTGCCAAACAACGCCAAGGTCATCGCACCGCGCCCGGTCGCCGATCGTGAGCAGAACTGGCTGGCCTCGGTCACGACCGAAGGTCGCCTGCTGATCTTCAAGATCAGCGATCTGCCACAATTGGGTAAGGGCAAAGGCAACAAGATCATCGGTATTACCGGTGAACGCGTGGCCAGCCGCGAAGAATATGTCACGGACATCGCCGTCCTGCCGGAAGGCGCCACCCTGGTGTTGCAGGCTGGCAAACGGACCCTGTCGCTGAAGGCCGACGACCTCGAGCACTACAAAGGTGAGCGTGGACGTCGCGGAAACAAACTTCCGCGTGGCTTCCAGCGGGTGGATGCGCTGCTCGTCGAAAACCTCAATTAGGCTGGAACGCCTTCCTAGAGCGTTCGATCTGCGATTAAACGCGTAGATCGACGCTTTGGCGCTGGAGTCGGAACGCATATTCACGGATGATATGGCCTTTCAAGCGCCGGCGTGGTCGAGCGTTCTTCATATTTATTGAGTATTTTCACTGTGGTCAGCCTTGTGGCGGCCACCTGGACGGGATGATGACTGCTCTACGCCCCCTTATTTTGTTGCTCGCCGGCGTTCTTGGCCTGGCGGGTTGCAGCGTTCACCAGCCGGTGTCGCTGTATCAACTGGACAGCGGAAGTCCGGTTCAGCCTGCACAAAGCGCGGGCATGGCGGTTTTGCTGGGGCCGGTGGTTGTGGCCGATTACCTTCAGCGCGAAACCCTGCTGCAACGTCAACCGGACGGCAGCCTGCAAGCGGCGACCGACGGTCGTTGGGCGGGCAGCCTTTCGTCGGATATCGATCAATTGCTGATGCGTCAGGTCGCCGGTCACCTGGACAGCCAGCGTGTGGTCCTGGCGCCTGCTACCGCCGGATTCACCCCGGATGTGCAGGTGCTGCTGACCATCACCCGTCTGGACTCGGGTGCGAAACAACCGGCGATTCTCGATGCGCAATGGCGTTTGATCGATCGTCGCGGCAAGGTGCGCGATAACCGCATCATTCATCTGCAGGAATTGCACGCTGGCAGCACCGCTTCGCAGGTGCAGGCGCAGGGGATCCTGTTGCAGCGTCTGGCCGAGCAACTGTCGGTGGCGCTCAAGCCACTCGCCAACCAGCCGCCAGTGGCCGAGGCCCCGCGTAAAGCCGCGCCGAAACCTGCATCGCCGGCGGCGGATGCCGAGAAGCAACCGAAGATTCCGATGGCCTCGCCGATTCGTACCGATATGGAAGTGTTTCGCTTCTGAGGCTGGAACGAGTCAGAACAGAGCCCGCCTTGTGCGGGCTTTGTTGTGTCTGGAGGTGGGGTGGAAGATCAAAAGCCCCTCACCCTAGCCCTCTCCCGGAGGGAGAGGGGACCGACCGAGGTGTCTGGCGTCTTACATCGACCTGAAAGATCTTGGCGATTATGGATTCACAGCCAAACGTTCATGTCGTCCCCCAATCTGTTCCCTCTCCCTCGGGGAGAGGGCTAGGGTGAGGGGCTTTTCAGGGATACCACCATCCCAATAACGCCGCACACAAAAAAGCCCGCAGACAATCACTCATCTGCGGGCTTTTGCGTATCAGGCCCAAGCCTTACGCCCGGCGCTCATGCATCCGCGCCAGTTGCCGCTCCAGCATCGACGGATAAGGCTCCATCAACCGCTCGACACAGCAAGCGCCTTCAGGGCTGGCGATCGGCCGGATCCGCGCACGTTGGCGGATCAGCGCGTCATCGCTGATCTTGCGCTCGACCAGCAGCAGGTTGCGGCTGTGCTGCGACAAGGCCAGTGCATCCTGGGCCGAATCGGTCAGCAGCAGATCAATCTGGCTCAGACCGAACAACTCATCGCCCAGGGTCAGGCCAAGCTGCAGTTGCAGGGTGATGCCGCTGTCCGCGACCTCGATCTGCAACTGATGACCCAGCGCCCGCAGCAGTTCGCCGCAGCAGATGGCATTGGTCAGGTAGTCGTCGCCGCAATCTTCGGTGTGGAACAGCAGCAGCGTGCTGCCATCGTTGAGGGTTTCGATTTCGCCCTGATACAGCGAAGCCGCCTGCTCGAGGCAGTCGCGATAGCGTTCCTGCAATTCTTCCAGACGTGCGCGAGGCAGGCGGCGCAGTTGTTCCTGCGAACCCAGTTGCACGGCCAGTACCGCAGTGTGCTGTGGCACGTCAGGGGTCGGTTTGCGCGTCAGCGGTTGTGCGGCGCCGGTGATCGATTCGTCGCGCAGGTCGGCGAAGGCATCATCGTCATCATCGTCTTCGACGGTGCTGACCAAGTGGCGCGGTGCGGGTTTCTTCGCGGCCAGCGGGCGGCTTTCGTCGAAGCTCGGATCGCGCAGGTTACGCACCTCGAATTCCGGCTCGCCTTCATCCTCGGCGAATTCCGGCTCGGGTTCAGGCTCAGGCTCGGGTTCCGGGGCGTAGCTGGCGTGCAGCTGGCGCGCCAGATCGCCGATTTCATCCTGACGATCGATGCCCGGCGTGTGTGCGTCAATCCGGCGCAGCCATACGCGCAATTGCAGCAGCGGCGTCGACAGATAACGACCCATGCGCAGGCTCAGGGCCAGCGACAGTGCCAGCAGAATCGCGCTCAAAATCCCCATGCTCTGCAGGCTGATGGTCATCGGCTGCTGGAACTGATCCATGTCCAGGCTGATGCGCAGTTGCCCGGCGGTCACGTCCTGAAAAGTGATCTTGCTCTCGTACATGCCCTCGGCTTCGCCGAGCAGGCTGTGCTTGGGCCGCTGACCGGACTCGGCGAGGATGCGGTTATCCACACTGTAGATCGCCGCATGGGCCACCAGTTTGTTCTTGGTCAGGTTGTTGAGCAGCACGTTGAGGCTGAGGATGTCATTGGACACCAGCAGCTCGGTGGCGGAGGTGGCGGTCTGCGTGGTCAGGCTTTCGCCCAGCGCATCGGCCTGCTCGTGCATGGCCTGCTTGAATTGCAGCCCCATCACCCCGGCATAGATCACCAGGGCCAGAGCGACCAGGATCACGTTGTGGCTGGCAATGCGCAATGCAATCGGTACACGGCGGTGGCGCAGTGCACGGAAGATCAGCAGGAAGAAGTTATCGGTTTTGACTGGCGTGGGCCGGTTCACTTGAGCTCGGCTCTTTGTCCGTGAAGTTGACGCGCAGTATAGCGACAGGCCCCAGACCGGCAAAGCGCTCGCGGTGCCCGATGGTCACTGAAAGTGGGTAGAATGCGGTTTTTTTCCAGTTGCGGGGGTGCGCGTTGCGCGAAATCGTCCTGATTAACATCACGGGAGTCGACCGTCCGGGTCTGACGGCGGCCATCACCGGTGTTCTGGCACAAGGTGGTGTGAACATTCTCGACATCGGTCAGGCGGTGATCCACGACACCCTGTCGTTCGGCATCCTGGTTGAAATTCCCGATTCCGAGCAGGGCAAGTCGGTGCTCAAGGACATCCTGTTCAAGGGCTACGAACTCGACCAGCAAGTCCGCTTCACCCCGGTGTCCGAAGAGGATTACCAGCAGTGGGTGGGCAATCAGGGCAAGAAACGCCATATCGTTACTCTGCTGACGCGCAAAGTCACCGCCGGCCAATTGCAGGCTGTCAGCGCGATTACCGCCAAATATGGCCTGAACATCGACCATATCGACCGTTTGTCAGGGCGCATGCCGCTGGACACCCCGGCCGACAAGGGCAAGGGCTGCATCGAATTCTCCGTGCGCGGCGAAGCCGCCGATCCGCAGGCCTTGCGCGCCGAATTCCTCAGCGTCGCGCAGGAATTGAACGTCGACATCGCCTTTCAGGAAGATTCGCTGTTCCGCCGCAACCGGCGCCTGGCGGTATTCGACATGGACTCGACGCTGATCGAAGCGGAAGTCATCGATGAGCTGGCCAAGGCAGCAGGCGTAGGTGATCGGGTTTCGGAAATCACTGAGCGCGCGATGGCCGGCGAACTGGATTTCCGTGCCAGTTTCAAAGAGCGTCTGGCCCTGCTCAAGGGCCTCGACGTCAGCGTGCTTGACTCGATCGGCGCCTCGCTGCGTCTGACCGAAGGCGCCGAAACCCTGTTCGCCGAACTCAAGCGCCTCGGTTACAAAACCGCGATTCTGTCCGGCGGCTTCACTTATTTCGCCAAACAGCTGCAAGCCAGACTTGGCATCGACTACGTGTTCGCCAACGAGCTGGAAGTGATCGACGGCAAGTGCACTGGCGTGGCGATCGAGCCGATTGTCGATGCACAGCGCAAGGCGGATCTGCTCAAGGAACTGGCGCACAAGGAAGGTCTGCGCCTGGAGCAGACCATTGCCGTCGGCGACGGCGCCAACGACCTGCCGATGCTGGCAATTGCCGGTTTGGGTGTGGCGTTCCGCGCCAAGCCGCTGGTCAAGCAGTCGGCGAAGCAGGCGATTTCAACGCTGGGTCTCGATGGTGTGTTGTATCTGTTGGGCTTCCGCGATCGCGACGGGCAGCTTTGAGTTCTTGAGCGCCTGAACCGGCCCCTTCGCGAGCAGGCTCGCTCCCACAGGGAACCTCATTCCAGTGTGGGAGCGAGCCTGCTCGCGAAGGCCGCGCCTCGGTCTAGAGCGAATTCCACAACGAATCGAAATCCTCTTCACCCCCGCCATTCTGCGCAGGATCCAGCGAGCGATAGGCGAACTGGTTGAAACTGTGGGTACTCGCCACCCGCCGATCCAGCCCGGCGCGGTGTTCCTCGCCTTGAGTGTTGATCAGCACTTTGTTGCCTTCCTGAAACGGCAGGCGCGGCGCCAGTACGGTGGCCGGCAAGTCGATCGCGCTGATCTCCGGCAGCAGCAAAGCGCGCAAGTAATGGCCGTGATCGTCCTTTGAACGCACCAGTTGCAGGCCGCACGGCTGGGCGTGTGGCGCGACCAGTTCGATGCCCATCTGCGTGCCGCTGCCGCGTACCTGGCGGATCCAGCGAATCACCGCAATGCTCCAGCCTCTGCTTTCGCTGTCCTGAATGCCGAGCATTTCCCCGGCCTGCAATTCGGCGGGCACCTCGCTCGGCCAGGCCAGGCAATAGCCGCCGGGGCTGTGGTTGATCACGGGCAAGGCGTAGGTCGGATAGTTCGGCGCGTTGCCGGGGCCTTCATCCTCGGCTAATTGGTCGTACTGGATTTCTTCGTACGGCAACAGCTCATCGTTACTCTGCGGTGCGGCGTCGAACGCCTGACTCCAGCTGTCCTTTTCGCCGTTGGCGACCACGCTGCTGAAATTTGCCGCGCGGGCACCGGGATGTTTGAGCAATTCGCTGAAGGTGCGCTCGCCGCCGAGGTAGAAGTGCAGGGCGCTCATGCCGACGCACACGGTCAATGTGCCTTGCCCGGCGCTGCGATGGAAGCTGCGTTCGGCAGCCTGGCCCCAGGTGGCGTGGAGATGTTGCAGGGTATCGATGCTGAGGCCGGCGGAGACGGGTAAGGGTGTCGAGGTCGGCTGCTGCCGTAAATGCGTTTCGAGCTGCTTGACCAGCGGTTGCGGATCGAAGCCCAGCAGTCCGCTCTGTTGTTCGCTGCGAAACATCTTGCGATAGCGTGGACCGACATCAAGTTCCGGGCTGACCGCAAACAAACCGTCGTCTGTGCTGCCCGGATGCAGCTTGAGCAGGGCGCTCCATGGCTCGATCACCTCCGCCAGTCTGGCTATCTGGCTCTGGCGCAATTGATTGCAACGGGCACTGCCCAATAGCAGTGCGGCGATGTAGGTCTGCTCGACGCTCAGTTCGCTGGTCAAAAACGCCAGATCATCGCGCAGCCGCCGTTGGTGCAGCTGTAATTGCGCAGCGCTGCGATACAGCTGATGCAGTTCGAACCACACGTGTTCCGGCGGTGAGCTGTACAGCTGCGTGGCGCGCACCAGTTGCGCCTTCAGCGCATGCGCGGCGCGTTGCATTGCGGTGCTGACCAGCGTCGCGCGGTCCTTGCTGTATTTGGGCAGGATGCGCAGGACGATCTGTTTATAGCCGATGGCCAGCTGACCCTGCAGCGCCTGGCAAAGGTTGCTGACCTTGCGCGAGCGCTCGTCGAGCATGATCGCCTGATGCAAAAAATGCCGTTCCAGATGCTGGCAGACGAAATACACCTCGGGCCGCAGCAACTCCAGCAGTTGCAGGCGATTATCGCTGGGGGTGAGCAGCAGGTTGAGTTCGCCCAGGCCCTGATAGAGCAGGCGCGCGGTTTCGCCGATGTTGGCTTTGGGCAGGCCAGCGATCCAGCGCTTGAGGTCGCGCGGGGTGGCGTCGCAGAACGACAGGCGCGTTTGCGTCGGAGTCGGAGCGCGTAACTTGGGAGGGAAGAGGTTTTGGCTCATGAGCAAAACCATAGCAGCAATTGCCGCGGTTTGCGGAAGCAGCCCAGGCTGCTTCCGCGAACAGGATCACGCTTTTGGCAGTGCCAGACCCTGGCCCATCTGCACTGGCGAGCCGGCCACCAGCTCTTCGGCCCACTTCACCTGATCCGGGCCAAACAGCACGATCGCCGTCGAACCCAGCTTGAAGCGCCCCAGTTCAGCGCCTTTCTCCAAGTGAATCGGTGCGCGCGCGGCTTCGTCGTAGCGGAAGGTTTTCAACTCGCGCTTTGGTGGCGTGACCAGACCGGCCCACACGGTTTCGATCGAAGCGACAATCATCGCGCCGACCAGCACCACCGCCATCGGTCCGCGTTCGGTGTCGAAGATGCACGCCACGCGCTCGTTGCGGGCGAACAGCTCGGGAACGTTCTCGGCGGTGGTCTGATTCACCGAGAAGATCCGGCCCGGGATGTAGACCATTTCGCGCAGGGTGCCGGCCAGCGGCATGTGCACGCGGTGGTAGTCCTTCGGCGACAGGTAAATGGTGGCGAAGTCACCGCCCATGAATGGCGCGGCGTTGGCCGCATCACCGCCGAGCAATTCGAGCACGCTGAAACTGTGGCCCTTGGCCTGGAACACGCGACCGTGCTCGATCGGGCCGAGCTGGCTGACCGCGCCGTCGGCCGGGCTGAGGATCGCGCCCGGGGTTTCGTCCAGCGGACGCGCGCCGTCTTTCAGGGCACGGGTAAAGAATGCGTTGAAGTGCTCGTAAGCGGTCAGGTCTTCGACCAGCGCTTGCGACATGTCCACTTGATAACGCTTGGCAAACCACTGGGTGAAGGCATTCTTGAACCAGCGCACGCGGCATTCGGCGATGCAGCCGGCCAGGCGCGACAGCAGGTGATGCGGCAGCAGGTATTGGCTGAGGATAAACAGACGCTCTTTCATTAGTTGTCCTTGGAAGCTTGAATCTCGACAGGCGTGTCGGGGTGGTTGCCCCATTCGCCCCAGGAACCGGCGTAGCCCTTGACCCGCGGATAACCGAGGGATTTGGCCACCAGATAAGTGAAGCCCGACCGGTGATGGGTCTGGCAGTGGGTAATGATTTCCTTGTCCTTGGTGATCCCGAGGTTTTCGAGGATCTGCGGCATGTCGGTGCGAATGCGCAGCTGGCGTGCCTGATCCATGCCGGCAGTCCATTCGAAATTGACCGCGCCGGGGATGTGGCCGCCCTTGGCGGCGAGGACTTTCTCGCCGGAATATTCCAGCGGCCCGCGCGCATCCCAGATCGCCAGATCGGCGGCGCCGAGACGGCTTTGCAGGTATTCGCGGGTGGCGGTCGGTTCATCGTGCAGGGTCAGCGACACCGGGCCGCCGACCGCGGCGGGCACCTGGATCGACATGGGCATGCCGGCCGCCAGCCAGGCCGGCAGGCCACCGTCTATATAGTGGTACTTGTCGTGGCCAATGACGTCGAGCAGCCAGATGAAGCGCCCGGCCCAACCGCCGCCTTCATCGTCATACACCACGTAGACCGCGTCCTTGCGATGGCCAAGCTCACCGAACAACGCTTGCAGATCGGCTTTCGCCGGCATCAGTCCCGGCGCCGGCGGTTGGCCGAGCTGGGTGCGTTTCGGGTCGACAAAACGTGCGCCGGGCAAGTGACCTTCGGCATACCGGGCAGGGCTGGTCAGGTCCACCAGAATCAGTTCCGGGGACTCCAGGCGCGGCAGCAGGTCGCTCGGCTCGATGACGAGCGGCAAGCCAGAGAAGTCAGACATGTGAGGTCTCCAGAGCACAAAGGGGAGGATTGTAGCGCAGGCTCATTGGCCACGGCTGCTAAAGCTGTGCAGGGCTTTTTCTATGCACTGCGCGGTTTTGCCGAAGGCTTGCACGGTGATGTCGGCAAACGGGCCGCCGCCCTGATCGGCGACGACGATCATGATCACCCGGCCGTTGTTGACCAGTGACCGCAGGAACAGATGCTCGCCGCGAAACAGCGTGCGCAGCCCCGCAGGTAACAAGGCGGAGAACTGGGCGTTGTTCTCCGGGGTGATTCGCACCTGTGCCTGCTGGGCGAGCAGACGCTGCAGGACTTTGCTTTGGCTGACGACAAAACTCAGCGCCGCCGCGTCTTTCGGCAGGCCAGCGGTTTGCTGCACGCGAAGGGTCGAGTGGGTGCGGTCAGCCATCAGAATCATCACCCGGCGCATGCCGCTGGCCACCAGTGCCTCGCGGGCAGCGACGGTCAGGCTCATCGCGTTGGTGAAGCGGCTGGGCTCGGCGAGCAGCTCGGCGCATTGCCGACGCCATTGGCCCAGATCTTCCGAATTGGGTGCTGCTGCCGGGAGCATGCCGGCAGGCAAGCGACGGCTGCCCCACGGCCAGATCAGCGAAACTGCCGGGTGCCACAGATCGGGCATTGCATGCTGACGTGCGCTGTTCGCCGCTTGCTGGTGCAACTGCTGCTGCACTTCGTCCATCGAGATTTGCAGGTACAGGCTGGTCAGGTACTGCCAGCGTTTGCTGTGCGGACTGTCCCAGGCCTGTTGCGCCGACAGCGCCAGGCCGTTGGCCAGCAGCACGGTATTCGCCGGTTGGTTGAGCCAGCGCCGTAGCGTCGGGTCATCGTCGAGGCGGTTCTGCTGGCGCAGCGGGTGTTCGCTGTCACGGGCGATGCGCAGCACTTTGACCAGTTCGCGTTGTTCGCTGAGCAGCAATTTGTAGCCTTGCTCGACCCAGATCGGCAGGTGCCAGGCATGCACCAGTGCCTCGGCAATTTTCAACAGGCGCACGCCGAACAACTGTTTTTCAACCACACGTGCCGATTCGCCCTTGTGGATCACCCGCAATTCCCACTCTTCGAGCAACTGGGGATAGGTCAGCGCCAACGGCCACAGCGGCGAGAGGAACAACAGGCTGCCCCAATGAATGTCCTGCCACAGCCGTGCCAGGCGACTGGCGAAAAAACCGTTGGCCTGTTGCGTCGCATGCTGGCTGATCAACTGCAACTGGCGCAGGGCCTTGGGGATCTGCATGTGCGCTTCGGCGGGCAGGCGCGCGAGCAGTTCTTCGGTACGGGCCAGGCCCAGGCGATTGATTGCCACCTCAAGATTTTCCGCCGGCGCAGCCATCGTGCCGTGGGTGTGACGATTCGCCTCACGGATGATGCTCAAGGCCAGCGCCGGGCTGTCCTGCATCAGGTCGGCGATATCGCGCAGCGAGCTGCGGTTGTCGCGGATTGCCCGGCAGACTTTGTCGTGAGCCTCTTGCGGCACGGGCAGGCGGACGCTGTCGAGCAGCTTGACCCACGCCTGGAGGGTAGTCGGTTTTACCGATGGAATGTTCGTTTCATTAGCCATGTCTGGACGAGATCTTCACTGACTGTAGACGCGCCCGGCATGGGCTAAATTGGCTTTTCGCCTGAACTGGCTATAGTCTGGCGCAGTTTTGCCGATAAGTAGAAGAAGAGATTTTTTAACTTCCGAATATGACCTTGAACCCGACTTAAACAAGTACCTTCTACCTATGGCTAAAATTATCGGCATCATCGTCGTATTCGCGAGCGTGCTCGGCGGATACGTGCTCTCCCACGGCAAGATTGCCGCCCTGATCCAGCCCTTCGAGGTGATGATCATCGGCGGTGCGGCCCTCGGCGCTTTCCTCCAGGCCAACCCCGGTTACATGACGATGCACGTGCTCAAGAAATCCCTGAGCATGTTCGGTTCGCGCTTCACCCACACCTTCTACCTGGAAGTGCTCGGGCTGATCTACGAGATCCTCAACAAGAGCCGCCGCGAAGGCATGATGGCTATCGAGGGCGACATCGAAGATGCCGCCGCGAGCCCGATCTTCGCCAAGTACCCTGCCGTGCTCAAGGATGAACGCATGACCGCGTTCGTCTGCGATTACCTGCGCATCATGTCCTCCGGCAACATGGCCCCGCATGAACTGGAAGGCCTGTTCGACATGGAGCTGTACAGCCTCAAGGAAGACCTCGAACACCCATCGCACGCGGTCAACGGCATCGCCGACGGCATGCCCGGTTTCGGTATCGTCGCGGCGGTACTCGGTATTGTGGTGACCATGGCCTCGCTGGGCGAGGGCGACCAGGCGTCGATCGGTCTGCACGTGGGTGCGGCACTGGTCGGTACCTTCTTCGGTATTCTCGCGGCGTACGGTTTCTTCGGCCCGCTGGCGCATTCCCTGGCCCACGATGCCAAGGAAGAGCTGAACGTCTACGAAGCCATCAAGGCCTCGCTGGTGGCTTCGGCATCCGGCATGCCGCCGTCGCTGGCGGTCGAGTTCGGCCGCAAGGTTCTGTACCCGGCGCACCGTCCAAGCTTTGCCGAGCTGGAACAAGCGGTTCGCGGTCGTTAAGTTATGGAAAATAATCAGCCGATCATCGTCAAGCGCGTCAAGCGCATTGCCGCCGGGCACCACGGCGGGGCGTGGAAAATCGCCTTTGCCGACTTTGCCACGGCGATGATGGCATTCTTTCTGGTGCTGTGGCTGCTGTCCACCGCCACGCCGGAACAGAAGATCGCCATCGCCGGTTATTTCAAGGACCCGGTCGGCTTCTCCGAAAGCGGCACGCCGTACATCATCGATCTCGGTGGCACGCCGACCCTGGCGCCGGAAAATACCCTCAACCCGGAAGTGAAGTCGCAGCCGCAGCCTGACAAGGTCACGGTCGACACCGAACAGGTGGAAGGCATGGCCGAACAGGTCGAGAAGGAGCGTCTCGAGCTGCTGCTGCAAGAACTGCAGAACAAGGTCGACGAGAACCCGCAACTGCAGAAATTCAAGGATCAGATCCTCTTCGAAATCACGCCGAACGGCTTGCGCATCCAGATCATGGACGCTGAGAACCGGCCGATGTTCGACTCCGGTTCCGCGCGCCTGAAACCGTACTTCGAAGACATCCTGCTGGCCATGGCCGACACCATCAAAGCGGTGCCGAACAAGATCAGCATCAGTGGCCACACCGACGCCAAGCCATACATCGGCACTGGCGATTACGGCAACTGGGAACTCTCGGCCAACCGTGCCAACGCGGCTCGTCGTGCCTTGGTCGCCGGCAGCTATCCGGATGCGCAAGTGGCGCGTGTGGTGGGTTATGCCTCGTCGGCATTGTTCGACCGGGAAAACCCGTTCAACCCGGTGAACCGCCGGATCGACATTGTCGTGCTGACCAAAAAAGCCCAGGCGGCGATTGAAGGTGCGCAGGGTCCTGAGGCGGCGAAACCGGCGGATCAGGGGCAGAACGGTGCTGCTCCGGCAGCCCCGGTTGATCCGAACGCATTGCCGGCGGACAAGCAGCCAGTGCCGGCTCACGAGTTGCGCGAACGCTTGAATCTGTTCGATGACGCCGCACCGAAGCCGGCTGAGCCGGGTGGGGCTGCGCCAGCGCCTGCGCCGAAGCAGTAAGTGACAAAAAAGCCGACAGTGATGTCGGCTTTTTTGTCAGGATTTTTTTTCGGCTTGAGAGTTGTGTAACCAGACAGACCTCTGCCCCTCACCCCAGCCCTCTCCCGAGGGAGAGGGAGCCGATTTCCGGGGGGCCAAAACCTGAGTTCGACTGAGTAATTTCAAGTCGACGTTATTCTTGAACGCGACACGGTCAGTCCCCTCTCCCTCTGGGAGAGGGTTAGGGTGAGGGGCTTTTCAGACGTGACGGCGTTCTAGAACCCACGACGAATCCGATTCTTCAACTGTTCATGAAACATCTCTGCATCACGCTTGTAGGCCCCTTTCACCGACTCGCTGATCGAGTCCAGCGTCATCGAGCGCTGGTTCGACACCTCATCCCGATACGCCTCGATAAAGAAATCCAGATCGCTAGCGGTACTCAGCTTCGGCCACTTGTCCAGATAGATCGGCAGCTCCGCCGGCCCGGTCTTGAACGTACAGATCCGCCGGTTGCTGATCGTCGCCTCGCCAATCTCAAACGGCACCCACCACGACAGCGCTGTCCTCTCCGACACCACCGCCAGCAAATGCGTGCATTCGGTGATGTTGCGGGTGATGACCCCGGTGATGTCGTCGGTGGTCTGCGATTCCGGATCGAGCACGTCCAGGTAAGTCCTGATCTTCGCCTGAGTCAGGCGGGTGTTGATGGCAATCGCATGAGCGCGATCCATATGGCGGTAGCTGATAAAGACGGGCATCAGAAGTGTCCTTTGAGGGCGAGTTCGCGGTAATAGGCGCCGAGCGCCGTCAGGCGGCAGCCGGTCGAGTGAATCGCGGCGTAATACATGTGCTCGGCGTCGACCGGTTCGATCAGGCTGTGGCGGTTGCACTTCTGCAACTGGGCGAAGACCTCGCCATGCTCGGGCACGAACGCCTTTTCAGTCGGCTCATAGCTGGGATCGAGCGGGAACACCGATTCGGCTTCGGCGAACCAGTCCGGCAATTTGCGCAGGATGTCCTTGGGGATCAGCGGCGAGACTTCGCGCAGGGAAATGAACTGCGACACATTGGTCTTAAACACCGGACGCTGTTCCCAGGGGCCGAGGGCGTTGTCCACGAAGGAATACAGGCTGCCGGGGGTGATCTTGCCGAGGATGTTCGCCGCGCCGCCATGCAGCGCTTGCAGGAGCAGGCCGGTGAATACGCCATGCTGCGCGCCCTCCATGGCCGGCTCGGTTTTTTTGCAAGCGGTGAGAATGCTCATGCCTTCGCCGACCATGCTGCTCTCGCTGCGCAAGGCGCGCACTTCGCCGGCCGAGCCGCTCTGGCAGCAGTCGAGGATGATCACTTTGTTTTTGATCCGCGTGGCTTTGTCCGCCCAGTTGAGAATGTCGCTGATGCGGATGCCGTCCTTGGGGGTACGGTAATCCTGGGGGATCAGCATGCCTTCATCGCTGTCGGCGTCGAAATCACCATGGCCGGCGAAGTACAGCAGAGCGACGTTGCTGTCGCCGGAAAACAACTCGCGGATCTGGTCCTCGATTTTCTCCCGGCTCAGATAGTCCTCAGCGGACGTCAACACGACATTCTTGAAATTGGGGTCGCCATTGGCGTTGGTTTTGAGTACCGACGCCATGGCCATGGCGTCGTTGCAACAGCCGCTCAACCCGCAAATATGCGCATAGTCATTGATGCCGATAAACAGTGCCTTGCGCATGGTTACACCACCGTGTGCAGGCTGTTCGCGCTGACGATTCTGTGGGGATTGCACACGTGGGCGATGCGAGACGATTGGCTGATGAATGAATGACAGCTTTGCATTGGATTCCTCTTGGATCGCAGTAAGCGAAGGAGGAAACGAATGTAGACCGCTGGTAAAGACCTACAAGGTCCGCGCGGCAAAACAGAAAGGTCCTGCAGGCAGGCGCGCAAAAGCCTACAGACAGGGCTGATGTTTAAAAAGGGCGTGATTGTGTCAGATGCGATCCGACAGCCGGCGGCCCATGGCGCAGGGCTGCCGGCGCGGCTGTTTAATAGCCGTTTTCAGGCAGGCTGGCGATGATCGAGCGGTAGCTGTTCATGCGCTGCTGCTGGATGCGGCCGTCTTCGAGCGCCTTGAGCAGCGCGCAACCCGGTTCGCGGTCGTGCTTGCAGTCGCGGAAGCGGCAGGTGCCGAGCAGGTCGTCGAACTCGATGAAACCGGCTTCGACATCGGCGCGGCTGACGTGGCCGAGACCGAATTCGCGGATGCCCGGGGAGTCGATCAGTTCGCCGCCGCCGGGGAAGTGGAACAGACGCGCGGTGGTGGTGGTGTGCGTGCCCTGTCCGGACAGCTCGGACAACGGCCCGACACGGGTTTCGACTTCCGGCAGCAGGCTGTTGACCAGCGACGACTTGCCGACGCCGGACTGGCCGACGAATACGCTGATGCGCCCGTCGAGCTGCTTTTGCAGCTGTTCCATGCCGTCGCCGTGGTGCGCCGAAACTTCCAGCACCGGGTAACCCAGCGTGCGATACACCGCCAGCAACGCGTTGAGCGCCGGGGCGTTCTGCTCGTCGATCAGATCGAATTTGTTCAGCAGCAGAAGCGGGCGGATGCCGGCATGTTCGGCGGCAACCAGATAGCGGTCGATCAGGTTGGCGTGGGGCTCGGGCAGCGGCGCGAAAACGATGACGATCATGTCGACGTTGGCGGCAACCGGCTTGAGCTGACCACGGCTGTCCGGGCGGCACAGTTCAGTGCTGCGCGGTAGTTGCGCGACGATCACGCCGATGCCTTGGTTACCGGCGCGCCAGACGACTTTGTCGCCAGTCACCAGCGCCGGCAGGTTGGCGCGCAAGTGACAGCGGAACACTTGACCGGCGAGTTCGCCGTCAACGGCCTCGACTTCGACCTGTACACCGAAGTGAGCGATCACCAGGCCGTGTTGCTCAGGGCCGAGGTCACCGCCCTCGAGGGCTTCGACCGCCGAGGACTCGCGTTTGGCGGCGCGTGCGGCGCGCTCGCCCTGAATCTTTTCGATGCGCCAGTTTTGACGACGATTGAGTTGGCGTTTGGCCATGGGTGTTCCGTCTGAAGAATGCAGCGATTAGGTAAAACGGCCGCGAGTTTAGCACGCCCGGCCACCGGCCTAGGCTAAACTGCGCAGCATTGCCTAGGAGCCCGAATATGCAAAACCCGCAGAACCTGATCTGGATCGACCTGGAGATGACCGGTCTGGACCCGGACAACGACGTGATCATCGAAATGGCTACCATCGTCACCGACAGTGAGCTGAACACATTGGCTGAAGGTCCTGTAATCGCCATCCATCACAGCGACGAAGTCCTTGCGCGCATGGATGAGTGGAACACCCGCACTCACGGCAACTCCGGCCTGACCCAGCGTGTGCGCGAGAGCCGCATCAGCATGGCCGAGGCCGAAGCCGAAACCATCGCCTTCCTGGAACAATGGGTGCCGAAGGGCAAGTCGCCGATCTGCGGCAACAGCATCTGCCAGGACCGTCGTTTCCTTTACACCCACATGAAGGCGCTGGAAAGCTACTTCCACTATCGCAACCTCGATGTTTCCACACTCAAGGAACTGGCCGCGCGCTGGGCGCCGGACGTGCGTGACAGCTTCAAGAAGGGCAGCACGCACCTGGCGCTGGACGACATTCGCGAATCCATCGCCGAGTTGCAGCATTACCGTAAGCATTTCATCAAGTTCTGATGGTGTTGTGCAGGAGCTGCCACAGGTGGCTCCTGTGCCTCGGACCAGCGCCGGGTACGCACGTTCTGGGTTTGCAGCGAAAATGTTGAAACCATTCAGATCGGTGCTTCCATTAAAGTTTGCTGACACCGTCATCCGCAGTAATGGGACAACGCTGTCGAGCAGGCATGACAGCAGTATCAGCATTGAAGCCATCCTGCCGGTCACCTACGCGATTGAGCAATTCCGTTGGGAAGATGTCTGGTACGACGGCGGATTCAGGAATCAACGTATTTACAAATACTATCTCGGCCTGTATCCCCATTCGCAGCAAGTCAAGTTGGTGGACTGGATTGCTGAAGGTCCGGTAAAGAATGTGGTATTTGCTTTCGGTAATAAAGTCGAAGCATGGAATGCAGTGTTTCAGGCAGGAATTCTGCTTCGCCCGGACAGGGAAGTTTTTCGCTTCACCGCTCTGGATCAATTCGGCACTGAGCATAAGTTGGCTATCCGCACTGACTTCAAAGAACGAAGCTTCAGGCTGGAACGCGGTTGATACTTCATTTTTTCTGAAATCCCACCGCCGGCATTCCGTTCCGTCACCCGTGACGGCGGCTTTGAATCGGAGCGAGCTTAGCGTCATCTCTGTCGGTGCCGGCGCCTAGTGGCTAAACTGCGCGCCTCACTGCCAGGATTGCCCCCATGTTGCTGATGCTCTATCTGATTGCCATCACCGCTGAAGCCATGACTGGCGCGCTGTCTGCCGGTCGTCGCGGCATGGACTGGTTCGGTGTGGTGCTGATTGCCTGCATCACGGCGTTGGGCGGTGGCTCAGTGCGTGATGTGCTGCTTGGGCATTATCCGCTGACCTGGGTCAAGCACCCGGAATACCTGGTGCTGACCTCGGTTGCGGCAATGTTCACCGTATTCACCGCGCGCTGGATGCGCCATCTGCGCTCGCTGTTCCTGGTGCTCGACGCTGTCGGTCTGGTGGCGTTTACGCTGATCGGCTGCATGACCGCTCTGGAAATGGGCCATGGCATGTTGGTGGCTTCGGTCAGCGGCGTGATCACCGGGGTATTCGGCGGCATCCTGCGGGATATTTTCTGCAACGACATTCCGCTGATTTTTCGGCGCGAACTGTATGCGAGTGTCTCCTTCGCTGCCGCGTGGTGCTACATGCTGTGTCTTTATTTGAATGTGCCGAGCGAACAAGCCATTTTGATCACACTATTCGGCGGGTTTTTGTTACGTCTGCTTGCCATCCGTTTCCATTGGGAAATGCCAAAATTCGTTTATAACGACGAGCATTAATAACTTTGCAGGGAATATTGGCCTGTCGAATAAAGTCCGGTAAATCACCATGGACTTGCAAGTGTATGTTTCTTACATTTTTCGCTTTGCTGTTTATTTGAAGGGTCTGTAGTTTTTTTGTTGGCATCTTTTCGATGTCAATATTCAAATACAACTTTTCAAGGAAATGCATCATGAGTGAAAGCATGGACGCTACACACGGTCACCAAACAATTGCGCCAGTACTTACAGGCCTCGCCCGTTTAAGCGTCAAGTTCGACGCCAATGACAGTACTCGCAGCAAAACACTGTTCGGTAATGGCCGGATGCAGGTCAAGGTTCAAGTTCTGGTTACCGGGGTAGACGCCGACGGCAATACCATGCACGTACCGGCTGATGTAATGGACAGTATCGAGCTCATTCATTACAGCACCGGCAATACGTTGCGCGACGGCTGGGCCGCGAGCACTGTGCAAGGTCGCTTTACCCTTGAGGCAAGGCCTTCACTCACTGCCTCAGAGGTTCACGACGATGATCTGGAAAATGATAGTGCCCATCCGCAGGTGCGCACGTTCTGGGTATCCACGTCCAGCGCCGGGACCACCCGGATTGGCGCGCGTCTGTCTCTGAACGGTGAGAGGATTCTCAGCAACGGAACCACACTTTCCAGTGTCCAGGACAGCAGTGTAACCATCGAAGCACAACCCCCTTCGGCGTACTCCATGGAAGAATTTCGTTGGTATCAAACCCGGCGCGGCGACGAGTTGCCGGGTAATCGGATCTGGAGCTATCGTCTGGGACTGTATCCGCGGGGGCAGCAGATCAAGCTGGTTGATTGGGTTGTAGACGGTATAGAGAAAGGGTCTGATCATGATTTTGCGGGGGGTAACAGGCTTAATGAAAGCAAAACCAATTATATGAAGGTCATTCTTGCCAGCCCTGAAACCCGTGAGGTGACAGTGTCCTTGCCGGTTAAAGGTGATCCTTTTGTATTCGCTTTTTTCCCCGACGCCCATACCTGGGAGGACGAGAATTATACTGTCAGGGTTCAGAGCGACGGCGAGTTTACCGTCGTACAAGCGCTGTCGGAATACTCGAAAATCGGAAAAGCATTCAAATACGGAAATAAACTTTATTTTCTGGCCATTGATGAACACGGCACGGAGCATAGGCTGGCGATTCGCGTGAACTTCTACGAGCGTAATTTATACCTGGAGCGAGGTTGAGTCTCCACTGATGCAATGTCGGTGGATGGAATAGATATATATATGCTTTTTGGCATGACGACTACCGATAAGCTGCGGTGTTCAGTTATCAGGTAATCGCACCGAACGTGCTGTTATTTATATCTAGCGTTGGCCCTCCAGCTATGCGAGGGCCAACACACCCATATATCAAGGATGAGTAGTCATGACTGGCAAACCGCCCAGAGTCAAACCTGTACCCGCCCCAACCAAAACCCCCGATTTCAGCGTAGAGGATGCTCACTGGTCATCCTCCGTTTCTTCATCAACGCCGGCTCTGCCCATCCCGCGCCGCCTGGAACCCGCGCATCCTTCTCTGGCGCCTGACCCGGCCGCATTGACGCCAGAGATCTGGGTGAGCGTGAACCCGAGCTCTTCCGTGATCAATGAACTCACGATGCACGTCGCGAAGTCTTCACTGGCAGATTACTGGATACCCACACCCAAAAAACTCGGCGAGTTCGATGCGCAAGGCATGCGGATCGTGAAGCAGCGTCAGTATGTTGCCGTAGACGATGACCATATGGTGCAAGTGGTGCTGGATGTCGAGAGTGGCCTGTTTCGTGCCACGCTGGCCAGTGAACTCGACCCTTCCGGCCCGCTGATGAAACCCGACAGCGAGGGCCGGTTCTGGGGCCCGCTTGACAGCGATTTCAGCACCGTCACCGATTCAATATCAGTACAAACCGCACAACTTTTCCGCCGGATGGGTCGTTCTGTGGCGCAGTTTTCCGACGCCACGGTTGCACGCCTGCTGGCAGTGAGTGGCGTCGATGAAGTCGTCCTGCGCGATGTGCTCATTAATGATCGTCCTGCGCCGTTTTTACTTGAGGACACCATCAGGCGCTTCGAACTTGATCAGAAGATTCAGGCGCAGGGACGCGGGGCCGCACCTGAGCGGTTTACGAGGTTCAAGGAACTGGAAGACGCATTTGAAGCCAATTGCGATGAACATACTTTACGGATGCGCCGGGTATTTCCAAATCTACCGAAAACGGCTGCACTGGCGATATGGCGCAACATGAGCGCCGCCGAGCGTTTACATATGCACAACCAGCCTGGCATGCCACAGCGAGTGGCGAAAGAGGCACTGGTGGCGCTTCGGGATATTCGCCTGGCGAGGGCCAGGGAAGGTATTTATCTGGAGGCGGTATCCAATCTGGACAGTGATCGGCTAGTGCTGCATATGCTCGGAAATCTCGCGAACTGGCCGCGGCAGATTGCTTTCGAGATTCGCCAGGGGGCTGGGGACGGGCCTGTGCTCAGCACTAGCGGCGACGCCCGGTCGCCGTTTCGTCACATACTGATTCGTGAGGATGATGGCTATGTCATCCAAAGCAGCGACGCCCAAATACCTGAGGGCTCGAAGGATCTGTATTCAGCCATCTGGCTTGTGTTGTTGCCCGGGCATCGCCGTTTGCTGGGTGTGACAGAAGGCGGGGGTGCGGCGCTGCAGCAGCTGATCCGTGCACTGCCGTTGCCGTCGCACCATGCCGTGAACGAATTGCTGGGGCTGCCGACGCTTCCGGTTACCGCCGATCCAGCCATCGCGCGATATGGGCAAACGGGGCATCTGCGAGGGGGAGGTGACGACAACCTGCTATCGCCCAATTCCGTTGTAGAGCGCGTACGTAATCTATATCCGCATCTTCCAGATGAGGAGGTGACGGCATTTATCACTGAGCGCTTGAAGAGTGATTCATCAGACGTTTTGTTTCGCCTGGAAACAGAGCTTGCGACGTTGCGTGAGGAATTGGCGGTATGGACGGCCGAAGGGACATTACCCCATACACCGACAGCGCAACCAGAAGGCGCGCCGACACCCGCCGGACAGCGCCAGGCTCGCGAGCAATTCAGCACAAAGTTGCAAGCTATCTGGCAACGCAAGTCGGTTTCGAAGTGGGACGAGGGAGACGATCATTTTTCTCACTACGTTGATTTTTCGGGTGAATTACCAAGGTTGTCCAGCCGGTTTGAATATGTAACAGAGTTGATATTGACCGCAAATGAACCGATAGCACGGATAGGTGCATTTCTTGACAGTTTTCCAAATCTTCAATCTTTGGGAGTCTTTGGCATAAAGACAGAGGAATTCCCGTCAGGAATATTTCAAATGCGCCAGTTAAGCGATCTTGCGCTGGACGGGTGCTCGCTGACACTATCCGAGGCCACAGTTGAAGGATTGTCCAGAATTGAAACGCTTACCCGCTTGAATTTGGCAAACAATCCTCTGACAGTTACTCCGCATGTAGGCTACATGGCTGGCTTGACCGGATTGATGCTGAGCAACGCAAATCTTACCAGCGTTCCTTCAGGCATAGATCGGCTCACGAAACTGGGTGTCGTGGCATTGCATGATAATAATATTTCAGACGTGGGATATGAACTGTTAGAGATTCCGGATACCCAGGATCTGTTCATCGGTTTATTGAATAATCCGCTGAGTGCCGCGTCAAGGCAGCGGATTGGTCAGTATCTTGAAAATTCCAGTATGGATCGAAAGGTGGAAATCCATACGGAGGATGTAGTTTTACAGTCCGACTCCGATAGTGAGTCCTCGGAGAGCGGTTTTTCGACAGGTTCAGAGAGTGACTGAATATTGGTTAAAGTAACGACTCCTTTGTTTTGCTGACATAGCCAGACAAGAAATAGACTACTCGATGGCTCCGCTTCTGATTCTGTGACGGTCAGGTCGGGAGGGGAGCAATCATTGAGTGCCAGAACCAAAGGATGGCAGGGGAGTTGTTGCAGGCGGCGTTATAAAACTCACGATTCTTGAAGATATTAGTATTTATGTGAGTTGTTGGAGGTGATGTTGAAATATTACTTCCTCATAATTTGTCTAATGTCGCAGCTGTTATTATTTAAATCTAGCCTCAATACTTTGCTGAGTCCTTAAAGGGCGAAATCTTCAGTCAGCCAGGTATTGTTAAATGTTTAATGATCATATTGGTATTTCTCGTATCGAGGTAAAACTCGACGCCACAAGGTCGGGCCAGCATAAAGTGCTGTATGCCAACGGACGTATGCAGGTGCGCGTGTTGGTGCTTCTGCACGGGATCGATAACAACGGCGATGGTGCATCACTGCATGGGCACCCCGCCTTACAGTCCCTGCGACTTATTGACTATAACGGTGCTCGGCCTCTGGAAGGGGCCTGGAGCGTTTCGTTGCAGGAAAACCGTTATGCCCACGAAATGTCAGGGGGGGCACCGCGGATTACCGAAATCCCACGTGCCACGCATAACCGGTTAAGCAACGACTCTGATCCGGTGCAGATTTTTCAGTTTTGGGTTTCGGCCACCCGGCCTGGTGTCATGGAAGTAGCCGCTGAAATCGTTATGGATAACGTGGTATTGCGAAGTAACGGAATTGGTTTTGACAGCAGTGTCACACTGGAGGCGATCCCGCCGAAAAAATATAACCAGAGTAGTTTTTCTCTTCACAAGTACGGCACGTTCAGCGAAAGAGTCTACGAGGAACGCGTTCAGTATTTTCATCTCGGACTTCACGCTGACGGTCGTCAGATTCAGCTGCTCGACTGGTATAGCAACGATATAGAGCTTAACCCGTATGATGCTGAAGATGCAGTGATGGTGTACTCGTCAGGCACGATAAACCACTACAGTGGCGGCGGCAGAACTTTCTATGGTTATCTGGCGCCGATATACGGACGATCGGCCTCGGTCAATACTCCTCTCGGTTACATTACCTTTCCGATTAACGATGTGCAGGGCGTGTTGACTCTTGTGCAGCGCACGACTCTGCAGACAGAGGAGAAGCCGGCAACCGGCGAAACCTTCGAAGTTGCCGTTATTGATGAGTTCGGTACGGAGCACTGGCTTGGTATCAAAGGTGATATAGAGCAGCGAACTTTCATTCTGGGTGAATCGAAGCGTTCGACAAAACAATCTGCCTGATTTCATCTGCATGGTCAGCGGGTTCTCGCTGGCCGTTTTTTGATCTGCCAGTAGCACAATCTTGAAATAAAGGGACGTTTTTCAATGGCAAATAATTCATCTTCCGCTGTTCATTCAAACGCTTTCAACTTTGGTGAGTTTGTATCAGGAGGCGTTGACCCGCGCACCGGCATGTACACAAGCTCCTTTTCCTTGGGAAAGTTGCACTCGTCGGATCTGAACGGTCCTGAATTTGCACTTTCCCTGAGCTTCAATCCGCTCAACCAGGCGGACTCCGGTTTCGGCATCGGCTGGTCTTTGACGATGACCAATTACGACATGCTCAGCAAAGTCATGACGCTGTCCAACGGTGAGCGCTACAAGGCTGTGGAAACATCTACCGGTCTGAAGTTCAGGGAAATGAAGCTGCAAACGGCGAAGGTATTGGTGACCGGAGCAGGGCGCTATGAAGTTCGATACAAGGATGGTCGGCGTGAACTGCTCAAGGTCCTGGCTGGCACTCAGGTCGCCGTAGCGGAAAAAATAATCGCGGCGAACGGTGTGAGCATTTCGCTCACGCATGAATTATTCAATCAGTTTCCCAGACTGGCCGAAATCCGTGATGCCAAACGATGCCTGCTGAAAATTACCCGCACTGAAGGTCAAGTGAAATTGACCCGGCATCCTGACACTTCGTCCAGTTCAACCTACAAGTTGATCTTGAAAAACAGTCGGGTAACGGCCATCGAGCTTCCGGTCGGTAACGGCTGGGAGCTGGAATATGAAATCATCGATGAGGCCAGCTACTTGTGGCGCGTCGTCAACCCGTTGCGTGGCGTAGAAATCATTCGCTACAAGCGCCAGGGTCACCATTTCGTCAATGACGGGGAAAAGACACTCCCGTTTGTCATTGCTCACGATGCTTATCCAGGACGTGGCCAGCCCCGGCTTTGCAGGGCATACACATACTCCGACCATAATTTTCTCGGACAAGGCCTTCTCCCGGCCACGGACAATGATCTGGATCCGCTCTATCTGGCGCCCGGTCACTATGTCTACACCTCGGACGAGCAGTTGCTGGTGAGCGGCAAAGTCCATACCCGCATTAAACGCACCTACAACAAGTTCCATCTGTTGGTGGCTGAGGTTACAACCTGCGGCGACGCCCAGATCGCCACCGCCACGGAGTATCACGGTTCTGTCGCCAAACCTTTCAATGAGCAGTTGGCGCAGTTCCGCCTGCCGAAGGTTCAGACGGTGACTTACCTCGATCGGCGTACTCAGCAGAAGCGCGAGGAAACGACCGTCACCGAGTTCGATGGCGAAGGCAACCTGATCAGGCATGTCGAGCCGAGCGGGGTGACGACTTCGACGGAGTTTCATCCGGCAAGCGGAGGCGACAATTGCCCCGAGGATCCGCTGGGGTTTTCCAGATTTCCAAGGAAAAGGACGGTCACCGCTGCCGCGTCGGGCGGTGCTGCGACGGTCACGTACTACGACTATGCCCTGCACCCGGCGTTGGAAGGTGCGGAACTGCCATCCGTATTACCGATCAAGGAGCGTTTTTACGAAGTTGTGGAAGGTGTTGAGGTCTTGCGTTCGAAAACCGAACGCAGTTACCTGGACGCGCCCAAGGACCCGCTCAAGCACGGGGCCACGAAAGAGCAAAGCATCATTCTGAATGATAAAAAAACCTCTACCGAGTTTTCCTATGAGCTTGAGGGTGACAGGTTGCGGGTCAAGTCCAGCACACGCGGATTTGACGGCGCGCTACAGGCCAGTGAGAAGGTGCTGTCGACGCTGACCGGATTACAGGTCTCTGAAATCGCTGTCGAGGGCGAGCGCATCGAGCATGAATACGATGCGATCGGCCGCGCAGTGTGCAAAACGGTTGCTTCCGGCACCCCCTATGCTGCCTCTACCCGGTGGGCCTATCTGGCCGCCAGCAAACAGCAGCCGGCTACCGTGGTGACTACCGATCCCGTTGGCGGCGAGCAAAGAGTGACCTATGACGGCCTGGAGCGGGTAGTCACCGTTCAGGAAAAGGACTGCGATCATCCCGACAAGGACGGTCTCATCCAGACGCGCACGCTTTATTCTGCCCTGCATGATTCGGTCGGTCATAAGGTGAAAGCGACGCTGACGGATTGGCGTGATGGCAAGCCGTGTCCGGTCAGCACCCGCTACGAATTCGATTCCTGGGGCCAGGTCTGCAAGACGCTGCATGCCGATGGGCGTATCGAACACAGCGAGATGGATCCGGTCCTTCGCCAGCAAACCAACCGGCTCCAGGGGATGGGCAGGACACTCACCGTCATTAGCGACTTCGGTAAACCGCTCAGTGTCGAGAGCTTCAATCTGAAGAACAAGAGTCTCGGCAAGACCGTTTACACCTATGACGGATTCGGGCGCACAACCAGCGAGACAGATCCCGTCGGCAATACCACTCGATATGAATACGACGTTTTTGACCGGATAATTCGCACCGTCCTGCCTGACGCCAGTGAGGTAGTGACCGACTACGCCGAACATAGCGATGAAGGGCTGCCGATCGGCATCAAGGTCGGTGACAAAGCGTTGGGACAGCAGGCCTACGATGGTCTGGGTCGTTTGATACAAAGTACCGTGGGCGGACGAAAGTCCGAGGCTGGCTATGAAGCGGGCTTCACTCAGCCACAGTGGTTCAAGAGTGCTGATGGCCAGAAAACCGAATTCACTTACTTGCGCGATCTGGGCGGTTTGCTGACTGAGCGCAAGGCGGGGGGGCTGGTCACGACCATGACTTATGACCCCGTCAGCGGCAATCCCTTGACCTGTACCGAAAACGGCAGGGAACGCCGTTTCACCTATTACCCTTCCGGGCGCGTGAAAACCGAAACGACGACCCTTGGTGCCGTCACGAAAGCAACATCCCGTACCTGGTCCCTGCAGGGGCGGCCGATCACCCATGTCGATGTACTCGGAGCCGAAAGCACATCCGAATACGATCAGCATGGTCGCCTGCTATCCACCTCGCAGGGCACGCTGAAAACCGAGTTCCACTACAACATACAGACGGGGATGCTGGACTGGACTAAAACCGAAGAAACCTCGATCAAGCGTCAGATGATCACCCGGTTTGCCTATGACGATGTCGGTCGCGAAACCCGCCGTACATTCGAGATTCAGGGCCAGCCCGACCAGACCCTGGAGTCGACTTACACGCTGGCTGGCAAACTGGCGCAGAAAGTCTCCAGGCGTGGCACGCAACTATTGCGTGACGAGCAATTCACTTACGATGTGCGCGGGCGTCTGATCCAGTACGACTGTGCCGGCACCCACAAGCCCCGCGATCCGTATGGCAAGGAAATTGTCCAGCAAACGTTCACCTTCGATGCGCTGGATAACATCCTCACCGTGCAGACTAAGTTCCCGCTGGGCGTGAATCTGACCACGTTCAGTTATGACAATCCCGATCCCGCCCAGCTCAGCGCAGTCAAACATTCCCATGTCGACTATCCACCGGCAGTGACGCTGGAATACGACGCCAACGGCAGGATGATCAAGGACGACCAGGCGCGGACTCTGGCCTATGACGCCTTCGGACGTCTTGAGCAATTGTCCGGCGCAGGGGGATCAGTCATTCGTGGCTACCATTACGACGGTTTCGACGATCTGGTTGAACTGTCGCAACCCGAAAAGACAACTGTGCAGCGTTACTACCACGCAGGCCGGGTCGCCAATGAGGTGAGTGGTGAAAATTCATCCAGTGTTGTGCGTCACGGTGGCGCGCTGGTGGGCCAACAGCAATTTGGTTTGCACGCTGGCGCGCAGCTATTTCGGACCGATCAGCAGCAAAGCGTGCTGGCAACGCTGGGCAAGGAACAGCTCACCGATTGCGCCTACAGCCCTTACGGCCATCGTCCTGCCGAGGGTGGTTTGTTCAGCCTGGCGGGGTTCAACGGCGAGCAGCTGGATCCGGTGACCGGGCTGTATCTGCTGGGTAACGGTTACAGGGCCTATAGTCCGACATTGATGCGATTCCTCGCCCCCGACAGCATGAGTCCGTTCGGCGCGGGCGGATTGAATGCCTACAGTTATTGCCTGGGCGATCCTGTCAATCGTGTCGACCCTACCGGGCATATCTCCTGGCAATCGATATTGGGCATCGGCCTCAGTATTCTCGGGATCGTTGCCAGCGTGTTGACGATGGGCGCCGCGACGCCATGGGCAGTGGCGGCGCTGGGGCTGGCCGTGACTTCAGGCCTGGCGGGTATTGCCAGTGAAGTGGTCAATGAGCTGGCACCGGATTCTCAAGCAGGCGAGATATTGGGCTGGATCAGTTTCGGTCTCGGGCTGGCTTCGCTCGGTGCAGGTTTGGCGGCGGGTGCAAAAGCTGCTGTGAATGCGGGCAGGAAGATGGCTTCAGCTTTTAGCCAAGGACTCAGTGGCAGGGGCGCAGGAAAAGCGGGGAAATATTTAAAGAAGGGTGGAAAAGGCGCCAAGGCTGCGGCCAAAAAAGCCAATGCTCCCGTGGAGGCAGTGGCAGATGAACCTTGGCAATTGGTCAGGGCCACCGGGACGGATGACGTGTTCAGCGCCCCCGTCTACGATAATTATCGGAAGAAGGCAGACGATTTCTACAAACTCATTGAAAGCAATAAGTCTGCCCGCCAAGCAGCTGGGGAGGCGGGTCTTGCGTACTCGGAACTAGCCAAATACAGCCAAACCAGAAAGTTAACGCATGTTTATATGACGAAGATCACTGGAGGCGGGCATCGTATTTATCTTCTGGAGGATAGTGCAACGAGAGTTTGCAAAGTCCTTCAGTCGGGCGGCCATTGGTCTCCCGGGCAAACTTCCGCAAGAATAAGAGCGGCGGGAAATATGGATACAGCTCGGACGTGAGCAACCTGAGTACTTTGTTTGCCATTTATAGGTTTGAAGGTCTGGAGTGCCGTTCCAGTGCCCACTCCACATGTTCCCTGACCAACTCTGACGGATGATCCCGTCGCGCCTTCAACGCTTCCAGCACCGGAATCGTTGAAGGCGCATTGCCCAGTCCTACCGCCAGATTCCTCAACCAGCGCTCATACCCCGCCCGCCGCAACGGCGAGCCTTCGGTACTGCTCAGGAACGTCTCTTCATCCCATAAAAACAGCTCGGCCAGCTCGGCGTTGTCAAGGTTGTGCCTTGGCTTGAAATCGCCTTCCCCGGAGGGCTTGGCGAAGCGGTTCCATGGGCAGACGATCTGACAGTCATCACAGCCAAATACGCGATTGCCGATCAATGGACGCAGGTCTGCAGGGATGGCGGTTTTCAGTTCGATGGTCAGGTAGGAAATGCAGCGCCGCGCATCCAGCACGTACGGGCCGACGAAGGCGTTGGTCGGGCAGATGTCCAGACACGCAGTGCAACGGCCGCAATGCTCGCTGCTATGCGGTTCGTCCACCGGCAGCGGCAGGTCGACGAACAGCTCGCTGAGGAAGAAATAACTGCCTGCCTTGCGATTCAGTACAAGGGTGTTTTTGCCGATCCAGCCCAGCCCGGCTTGCTCGGCGATGGCTTTTTCCAGCACCGGCGCGCTGTCGACAAAGGCGCGAAAACCGAACGGGCCGATCTGCGCCTGAATCCTGTCGGCCAATTGCTGCACACGTTTACGGATCAATTTGTGGTAATCGCGGCCCAAGGCATAACGCGACACGTAGGCTTTTTCCGGTTCACCCAGGCGTTTGGCCATTTCGGTATCGCCCGGCAGGTAGTCCATGCGCAGCGAGACCACGCGCAGCGTGCCCGGTACCAGCTCTTCGGGGTGCGAGCGTTTGCTGCCGTGGGCGCCCATGTAGTCCATTTCGCCGTGGTAGCCGGCCTCGAGCCAGCGCGCGAGGTGCTGCTCATGCTCGGCCAGATCCAGACCGCTGATGCCGACTTGCTGAAAGCCCAGCTCGCGGCCCCAATCCTTGATCGATTGGGCGAGGGCGGGCAGGTCTGTGGTGATGGCGGACATGAGGCGAGAGAAACCGGAGCTGAGGTGCGTATAATTCTGCCAGACATCGGAGCCCGAAGACGCATGCCGCAGACGAAAGATGATTTACCCGACGCGCTGTACCGCGCCGCGCAGGTGCGCGAACTCGACGCACGGCTGATTGCCGCGGGGACGCCGGGCTTCGAATTGATGCAGCGCGCCGCCCGCGCCACTTGGCGCGCACTGCTGCGCAAATGGCCGGCAGTGAATGAACTGACGGTGCTCGCCGGGCACGGCAACAATGCCGGTGACGGTTATCTGGTGGCCGCACTGGCGCTGCGGGCAGGTTGGACCGTGCGCGTACTGGCGGTCGGCGATCCGCAGCGTTTGCAGGGTGATGCCGCACTGGCCCGTGCCGAATCCATAACTGCTGGCGTTGCGGTGCAGAGCTGGCAGGCAGAGAACGAGCTGCGCGGTGTCGTCCTCGATGCCCTGCTCGGCACGGGTCTCACTGGCCAAGTGCGTGAGCCGTATGCCGCTGCCATCGCCGCCATCAATGCCAGCGGTTTACCGGTGGTGGCCGTCGATATTCCCTCCGGGCTGTGCGCCGACACCGGTCGGGAACTGGGCGTCGCGGTGCGTGCCGATCTGACGGTGACATTCATCGGTATGAAGGTCGGGCTGTTGACCGGCGATGCAGCGGATCATATCGGTGAACTGGTCTTCAACGATCTGCAAGCCACCGATGACATTTTCAGTGACATTCCTGTCTGCGCTCGACGCCTCAGCGCCGCTAATCTTCCGGCACTTGCGCCGCGCGCGCCGACTTCGCACAAGGGCCGCTTTGGCCATGTGCTGTTGATCGGCGGCGATCATGGTTTCGGCGGGGCGATTCTGCTCAGCACTGAAACGGCGTTGCGCAGCGGCGCGGGCATGGTGTCGCTGGCGACCCGTCCCGAGCATGTGCCGGCAGCGCTCACTCGCGTGCCGGAAGCCATGGCCCTCGGCACCTCGTCTGCCAATCAACTGATGGGCCTGCTGGAAAAGGTTTCGGTATTGGTCGTCGGACCGGGCCTTGGCCAGGCAAGCTGGGGTCGCGCCTTGTTGTCGGCAGCCGCCAATGCGTCGGTACCGCAGGTTTGGGACGCCGACGCGTTGAACCTGTTGGCCGGCGGTTTTGTCCAGTTGCCCAGGGATTGCGTGATCACCCCGCATCCGGGCGAGGCGGCGCGCCTGCTCGGCATCAGTACTGGCGAAGTACAGGCCGATCGTCCGGCCGCTGCATTGGCGTTGAGCAAAAAGTATTCAGCGGTAGTGGTTCTGAAAGGCGCCGGTAGTTTGATCGCGCATCCCGATGGGCGTCTGGCCCTGTGTCATCAAGGCCATCCGGCAATGGCCACGGGCGGGCTCGGTGATGTGCTGGCCGGTCTGACCGGCGCATTGCTGGCGCAAGGCATGGACGCGTTCGACGCTGCAAGCCTGGCCGTCTGGCTGCACGCCAATGCCGGCCTGCAACAAGGCAAATTCGGCCGTGGGCTGGCGGCCAGTGATCTGATTCCAGCCATTCGTCAGTTGTTGGAGGAGCATGCACCGTGTCTGAAGTAACCCTGTACCTGGCCGATGAACAGGCCATGAGCGACTTTGGCGCACGGATCGCCCGCGTGACCCAGGGCCATGGCCTGATTTTTCTCGAAGGCAATCTGGGCATGGGCAAAACCACCCTGTCGCGGGGCATCATTCGCGGGCTGGGTCATGTCGGCGCGGTGAAAAGTCCGACCTTCACCTTGGTTGAACCCTACGAGATCGGTGACATCCGCGCCTTCCACTTCGACCTGTATCGCCTGGTCGATCCGGAGGAGCTGGAGTTTCTCGGCATCCGCGACTACTTCGAAGACGACGCGATGTGCCTGATCGAATGGCCCGATAAAGGTGCAGGCTTTTTGCCAAAGCCTGACCTGACCATTACCATTGGCCCGCAAGACAGCGGGCGTTCGCTGAAAATTTTAGCCGAGGGCTCGCGTGGCGAGGCCTGGTGTGCCGCTTTGGCATTGGAATCCAATTAAATGATGGGGTTTGGTATGCGCTTTCGCGCGTTGGTGGCTGCCGCTGGACTGATGTTGATGGCAGTAACCGTCAACGCTGTGGCCGATTCAAAGGTCAACAGCGTGCGCCTGTGGCGGGCGCCGGACAACACGCGACTGGTCTTCGACCTGAGTGGCCCGGTGCAGCACAGCGTCTTTACCCTGACCGCGCCGGACCGGCTGGTGATCGACATCAATGGCGCCACGTTGGGCGCACCGTTGAACGTGCAGACCGCGAACACGCCGATCACCGCGATGCGCTCGGCCCAGCGTACGCCGACCGACCTGCGGGTGGTCATCGACCTTAAAAAAGCCGTCACCCCGAAAAGTTTCTCGCTGGCGCCGAACGCGCAGTACGGCAACCGTCTGGTGGTCGATCTGTTCGACAACCCGGCCGATGCCGCGCCGCCGCCAGCTCCAACGCCGTCGGTGGCGACCTTGCCGGCAGTGCCGGTGACCCCGACTGAGCCGGCGATCAAGCTGCCGCCAGCGCCGGCCGGCAAGCGCGACATCATTGTCGTGATCGACGCCGGCCACGGTGGCGAAGACCCGGGGGCGTCCGGTTCGCGCGGCCAGCGTGAGAAAGACGTGGTGCTGCAGATCGCTCGCGAACTGCAGCGTCAGGTCAACGGCATGAAAGGCTTCCGCGCCGAACTGACCCGGACTGGCGATTACTTCATTCCATTGCGCGGGCGTACCGAGATCGCCCGCAAGAAGGGCGCCGACCTGTTCGTCTCGATCCACGCCGACGCCGCACCGTCCGCAGCCGCTTTCGGTGCGTCGGTGTTCGCCCTGTCCGATCGTGGTGCTACCTCCGAGACCGCTCGCTGGCTGGCCGACAGTGAAAACCGATCCGACCTGATCGGCGGCGCCGGCAACGTCAGCCTCGACGACAAGGATCGCATGCTCGCCGGCGTCCTGCTCGACCTGTCGATGACTGCGTCGCTGACCTCCAGTCTCAACGTCGGCCAGAAGGTTCTGACCAACATCGGTCGCGTTACGCCGCTGCACAAACAGCGCGTGGAACAGGCCGGCTTCATGGTGTTGAAGTCGCCGGATATCCCGTCGATCCTGGTCGAAACCGGCTTTATCTCCAACGTCAACGAAGCGAACAAACTGTCTGCATCCAGCCACCAGCAGGCCCTGGCCCGATCGATCAGCAGCGGCGTGCGCCAGTTCTTCCAGCAGAATCCGCCACCGGGCACCTACATCGCCTGGCTGCGTGATTCCGGCAAGATTGCCCAGGGCCCGCGCGACCACCGCGTCGGCCCTGGGGAAACCCTGGCGATGATCGGCGTGCGCTATCAAGTCTCCCCGGCCACTCTGCGCGCCGCCAACAACCTGAAAAGTGATGAGCTGAAAGTCGGTCAGCACCTGACCATTCCCGGCACCGAACTGGCGTCCAAAGAATGAACCAGGTATTGAACACTGCGCGCATCGAGCTGCTCAGCCCGCGGCTGGCGAACCAGATCGCCGCCGGTGAAGTGGTTGAACGTCCGGCCTCTGTTATCAAGGAGCTGCTGGAAAACAGCCTCGACTCCGGCGCCAAGCGTATCGACGTCGATGTCGAGCAGGGCGGCGTCAAGTTGCTGCGGGTGCGCGATGACGGCAGCGGCATTTCTGCCGATGACCTGCCGCTGGCTCTGGCCCGTCACGCCACCAGCAAGATCCGCAACCTCGAAGACCTTGAACAGGTGATGAGCTTGGGGTTTCGTGGCGAGGCGTTGGCGTCGATCAGCTCTGTGGCGCGTTTGACTCTGACCTCGCGCACCCGCGATGCCGATCAGGCCTGGCAGGTCGAGACCGAAGGCCGCGACATGGCACCGCGCGTGCAGCCGGCGGCGCATCCGGTCGGCACCTCGGTGGAAGTTCGCGACCTGTTCTTCAACACCCCGGCCCGGCGCAAATTCCTCAAGACCGAAAAAACCGAATTCGATCACCTGCAGGAGGTGATCAAGCGTCTGGCGCTGGCGCGTTTCGACGTGGCATTTCATCTGCGCCACAACGGCAAGACCATCCTCAGCCTGCACGAGGCCCATGACGATGCGGCCCGTGCGCGGCGCGTGGCGGCGATCTGCGGTTCCGGTTTCCTCGAACAGGCCCTGCCGATCGAGATCGAGCGCAATGGTCTGCACCTGTGGGGCTGGGTCGGTTTGCCGACTTTCAACCGCAGTCAGGCGGACTTGCAGTATTTCTTCGTCAACGGTCGGGCGGTGCGCGACAAACTGGTGGCCCATGCGGTGCGCCAGGCTTATCGCGACGTGCTGTTCAACGGCCGGCATCCGACCTTCGCGTTGTTTTTCGAGGTCGATCCGGCAGCAGTAGACGTCAACGTCCACCCGACCAAGCACGAAGTGCGCTTCCGTGACGGGCGCATGGTTCATGACTTCCTGTACGGCACGCTGCACCGTGCGCTGGGCGACGTGCGACCGGAGGACCAACTGGCCGGTTCGGTCACCACGGCGATCGTTCGACCCAGCGGAATCGAGGCGGGCGAATTCGGCCCGCAGGGCGAGATGCGTCTGGCCGCCAATGCGCTGCTCGAGCAGCCGCAGGCGCAACCGGCGTTCAACACGTCATCCGGTGCCAGCGCTGGCGGTGCCTATCAGTACCAATACACGCCGCGGCCGCAATCGACAGTGCCTGCCGCCGAGGCGCAAGCCGCTTACAAAGAGTTTTTCGCGCCGCTGCCAGAAGCCAATGCCAACGCGCTTCCGGCTGGTCAGGAAGATATTCCGCCGCTCGGCTATGCACTGGCGCAGCTCAAGGGCATCTATATCCTGTCTGAGAACGCCCATGGCCTGGTGCTGGTGGACATGCATGCCGCCCACGAGCGGATCATGTACGAACGCTTGAAAATCGCCATGGCCAGCGAAGACCTGAGTGGTCAGCCGTTGCTGGTGCCGGAGTCGCTGGCGGTCAGTCAGCGCGAGGCCGATTGCGCTGAAGAACATGCGGCGTGGTTTCAGCGACTTGGTTTTGAGTTGCAGCGGCTTGGCCCGGAAACCCTGGCGATCCGGCAGATTCCTGCGTTGCTCAAACAGGCGGAAGCCAATCGGCTGGTCGGCGATGTTCTGTCGGACCTGATGGAATATGGCACCAGCGACCGCATTCAGGCGCACCTCAACGAACTGCTCGGCACCATGGCCTGCCACGGCGCGATCCGCGCCAACCGGCGTCTGGCCCTGCCGGAAATGAACGGCCTGCTGCGCGACATGGAAAACACCGAGCGCAGTGGCCAATGCAACCATGGCCGACCGACCTGGACCCAACTGGGCCTGGACGATCTGGACAAACTGTTCCTGCGCGGTCGTTGATGAGCCAGCTCCCTCCAGCGATATTTCTGATGGGCCCGACCGCTGCGGGCAAGACCGATCTGGCCATCGAGCTGACCAAGGTGCTGCCGTGCGAATTGATCAGCGTCGATTCGGCGCTGGTCTACCGCGGCATGGACATCGGCACCGCCAAGCCTTCGAAAGAGCTGCTGGCCCAATACCCGCACCGGCTGATCGATATCCTCGACCCCGCTGAGGCGTATTCCGCTGCCGATTTCCGCCGCGACGCCCTGCAAGCCATGGCCGAGATCACCGCGCGGGGAAAGATCCCGCTACTGGTCGGCGGCACCATGCTCTATTACAAGGCTCTGGTCGAAGGTCTGGCCGACATGCCGGCGGCCGATCCCGAGGTGCGCGCACAGATCGAGGAAGAAGCTGCACGCCTGGGCTGGCAAGCGCTGCACGATCAGTTGGCGCAAATCGATCCGGTGTCGGCGGCGCGGATTCATCCAAATGATCCGCAGCGCTTGAGTCGGGCGCTTGAAGTCTATCGAGTCAGCGGGCAGAGCATGACCTCCCTGCGTGAGCAACAATCTGCGCAAAGTACTGAAGCAGCCGCTTCGGGACGCCAACAATTGCCCTATACTGTCGCGAACCTGGCCATCGCTCCGGCGAATCGTCAGGTTCTGCACCAGCGAATTGAACAAAGATTCACAAATATGTTGGAACAGGGATTCATCGACGAGGTCGTAGCCCTGCGTAAAAGAAGTGACCTGCATGCCGGGTTGCCGTCTATACGTGCGGTAGGCTACCGCCAAGTCTGGGATTATCTGGACGGCAAGCTGACATTGGCCCAGATGCAGGAGCGCGGCATCATCGCCACGCGCCAATTGGCCAAGCGCCAGTTTACCTGGCTGCGCAGCTGGGACGATTTACACTGGCTGGACAGTCTTGATTGCGACAATCTGCCACGCGCCTTGAAATACCTCGGGACCATCTCCATATTGAGCTGAGTCCTTGCAATTGCCGTCTATCCTTGGGGGTGTGACGGCCGAAGCCATCTGAATTTACCTGTTTTTATTATTGAATCCTTAAAGGAGTGCGGCACATGTCAAAAGGGCATTCGCTACAAGACCCTTACCTGAACACTTTACGTAAAGAGAAAGTCGGGGTTTCCATCTACCTGGTCAACGGTATCAAGCTCCAAGGAACGATCGAGTCGTTCGACCAGTTCGTGATCCTGCTGAAAAACACCGTCAGCCAGATGGTCTACAAACACGCTATCTCGACCGTCGTGCCGGTTCGTCCAATTCGTCTGCCTAGCGCAACCGAAAACGAACAGGGCGATGCCGATGCAGCGCCGGGTAACGCCTGATAGGAGTCTCCTTTGTTCTTTGAGCGCCACGGTGGTGGTGAGCGAGTCATCCTCGTTCACTTGGATGGACAGGACCCTGAGGCGCGCGAAGATCCGCAGGAGTTTCAGGAGTTGGCAAATTCGGCTGGCGCCGAGACCGTTGCGTTTTTTAACGTGCCGCGTCATCGGCCAACCGCCAAATATCTGATCGGCAGCGGCAAGGTCGAGGAACTGCGCGACCTGGTCAAGGCTGAAGAAGCCGATCTGGTGATTTTCAATCACATCCTCACGCCCAGTCAGGAACGCAACCTCGAACGTGTTTTCGAGTGTCGCGTGATCGACCGCACCGGGCTGATTCTCGATATTTTCGCTCAACGCGCACGTACCCATGAGGGCAAGCTGCAGGTCGAACTGGCCCAGCTTGACCACATGAGCACGCGACTGGTTCGCGGCTGGACTCACCTTGAACGTCAGGGTGGCGGCATCGGTATGCGCGGCCCGGGTGAAACCCAGCTGGAAACCGACCGCCGTCTGTTGCGGGTCCGTCTGCGCCAGATCAAGGGGCGGCTGGAGAAGGTGCGCAGTCAGCGCGAGCAGTCGCGCCGTGGCCGATCCCGTGCGGACATTCCTACCGTGTCGCTGGTGGGCTACACCAACGCCGGCAAATCGACACTCTTCAACAACGTGACGAAATCCGACGTGTACGCGGCCGATCAACTGTTCGCCACACTCGACCCGACCCTGCGCCGCCTGGAGCTTGACGACCTCGGTCCGATTGTCCTGGCCGACACTGTGGGCTTCATTCGTCACCTGCCGCACAAGCTGGTCGAGGCATTTCGGTCTACGCTCGAAGAGTCGAGCAATTCCGACCTGTTGTTGCACGTGATCGATGCGGCTGAACCGGATCGCATGTTGCAGATCGAGCAGGTGATGGTGGTGCTGGGCGAGATTGGCGCTCAGGACTTGCCGATCCTGGAGGTCTATAACAAACTCGATTTGCTTGAAGGCGTCGAGCCGCAGATCCAGCGCGATGCCGATGGCAAGCCGCAACGGGTCTGGCTGTCGGCGCGTGATGGCAGTGGTCTGGAGTTGCTCGAACAAGCGATCGCCGAGTTGCTCGGCAGTGACCTGTTCGTGGGGACCTTGCGCCTGCCGCAACGATTCGCTCGACTGCGTGCGCAGTTCTTCGAACTCGGAGCGGTGCAGAAAGAAGAATACGATGAAGAAGGTGTCAGCCTGCTGGCCGTTCGTTTGCCCCGGATCGAGCTGAATCGATTGGTAAGCCGCGAAGGATTGCAGCCGATGGAATTCATCGAGCAACACACTTTGCAATAAAAGCCTGAAAAAGCGGTTGTGCCGCGACGGCAGGCATTCTGTAGCATTGGTCGGCGCGCCGTGGGTGCGTCTTTGCTTTATCAGATGGAGAGCGCTATGGCTTGGAATGAGCCGGGTGGCAACTCGAATAATCAGGATCCCTGGGGTGGCAAGCGCCGCAATAACGGCGACCGCAAGGGACCACCGGATCTCGACGAGGCCTTCCGAAAGCTGCAGGAAAGCCTGAACGGGTTGTTCGGTGGTGGTAAGAAACGCGGTGATGACGGCGGCGGTTCCGGCAGGAGCAGTGGCGGCTTCGGCGGTCTGCTCGGCATCGGCCTGGTCGTGCTGGCGGCCGTCTGGCTGTACAGCGCGGTTTACGTGGTGGACGAGCAGGAGCAGGCCGTGGTGCTGCGCTTCGGCAAGTACTACGAGACTGTCGGCCCGGGCCTGAACATCTACTTCCCGCCGATCGACAAGAAGTACATGGAGAACGTGACGCGTGAGCGTGCGTACACCAAGCAGGGCCAGATGCTGACCGAAGACGAGAACATCGTCGAAGTGCCACTGACCGTGCAGTACAAGATCAGCAACCTGCAGGACTTCGTGCTGAACGTCGATCAGCCGGAAATCAGCCTGCAGCACGCGACCGAAAGTGCACTGCGTCACGTGGTCGGTTCCACCGCCATGGACCAGGTGCTGACCGAAGGCCGTGAATTGATGGCGAGCGAAATCAAGGAGCGTCTGCAACGTTTCCTCGATACCTATCGCACCGGTATCACTGTCACCCAGGTCAACGTACAGAGCGCAGCGGCACCGCGTGAAGTGCAGGAAGCCTTCGATGACGTGATCCGCGCCCGTGAAGACGAGCAGCGCTCGCGTAACCAGGCCGAAACCTACGCCAACGGCGTGGTGCCGGAAGCCCGTGGTCAGGCCCAGCGCATCATCGAGGATGCCAACGGTTACCGCGACGAGACCATCTCGCGCGCCAAGGGTGAGGCCGATCGCTTCACCAAGCTGGTCGCCGAGTATCGCAAGGCTCCTGAAGTCACCCGCGAGCGTCTGTACCTGGACACCATGCAGGAAGTCTTCAGCAATACCAGCAAGGTCCTCGTGACCGGCAACAAGAACGGCCAGAGCAATCTGCTCTACCTGCCGTTGGACAAGATGATCCAGAACAGTTCGGGTAATGCACCGGTGACCGGTTCGGCCGCCAGCAACAACACGGACGTCACGCCGCATGTCACTGACGTGCCGCAGACGCGTACAAGGGAGACCCGCTGATGAGCAATAAATCGCTGATCGCCCTGATCGTTGGCGTCGTCGTGGTATTGGTGGGCTGGAATTGCTTCTACATCGTCGCTCAGACCGAGCGCGCGGTGCTGCTGCAATTCGGTCGTGTGGTTCAGGCCGATGTCCAGCCGGGTCTGCATGTGAAGGTGCCTTACGTCAACCAGGTGCGCAAATTCGACGCGCGCCTGCTGACGCTGGATGCACCGACGCAGCGCTTCCTGACCCTGGAAAAGAAAGCCGTGATGGTCGATGCCTACGCCAAGTGGCGGGTGAAAGATGCCGAGCGCTTCTACACCGCGACTTCGGGTCTGAAGCAGATCGCCGACGAGCGTCTGTCCCGTCGTCTGGAATCCGGTCTGCGTGACCAGTTCGGCAAGCGCACCCTGCACGAAGTGGTGTCGGGTGAGCGTGATGCGCTGATGGCTGACATCACTGCATCGCTGAACAAGATGGCGGAAAAAGAGCTGGGTATCGAAGTGGTCGATGTGCGGGTCAAGGCCATCGATCTGCCGAAAGAAGTGAACCGCAGCGTGTTCGAGCGCATGAGCACCGAGCGTGAGCGTGAAGCTCGCGAGCACCGCGCCAAGGGTAACGAGCTGGCCGAAGGCATCCGTGCCGACGCCGATCGTCAACGCCGCGTGTTGCTGGCCGAAGCCTATCGTGAATCCGAAGAGGTTCGCGGTGACGGTGATGCCCAGGCTGCAGCGATCTACTCCAAGGCCTACGGTCAGGATCAGGAGTTCTACGGTTTCTACCGTAGCCTGCGTGCCTACCGTGAAAGCTTCGCGAACAAATCCGACGTCCTGGTCCTCGACCCAAGCAGCGACTTCTTCCGTTACCTGGAAAAAGCCAAGCCTTGACACGACGTTGACCTGAATCATTCCGCCCGGCGGCTAAAACCTCGGGCGGGGTGATCCTTTCGGAAAACGTGTGTATGATGCGGCAGCCGGGAAATTCCCGGCTTTTTTGCGTCTGCATGTTTGATTGCTGTTTTTGTTGCAGGCGTCGGGTTGAACGGCCCGAGCGTTTTTCGAGGAAAGTGATGGGCGAAGCCGGTAACAGGCCTTTCGCTGCGTCGTTCATGCGCGTGCGTTTTGAACGCCCCGGTCATTTTCTGCTTCACTCAAGGCTCGCCCTCGTGCTGGCCGCCCGGATCAAAGGGGAATGGCGTAATGGCAACGGTAGACCGCTGGCTGCTGCCAGATGGCATCGAAGAAGTACTGCCACCGGAGGCGGCGCGCATTGAAGTCGCGCGTCGTCAGGTGTTGGATCTGTTCCAGAGCTGGGGTTACGAGTTTGTCGTGACTCCCCATATCGAGTACCTGGAATCCCTGCTGACCGGCGCGGGCCAGGACCTGGATCTGCGTACCTTCAAGGTCATCGACCCGCAATCGGGCCGGCAGATGGGTTTCCGCGCCGACATCACGCCACAGGTCGCGCGTATCGATGCGCACACCCTGCGTCGCGAAGGTCCGAGCCGTCTGTGCTACGCCGGCAGCGTCCTGCACGCCCAGCCCCGTGCATTGTCGTCCTCGCGCAGCCCGATCCAGCTGGGCGCCGAGTTGTACGGCGATGCCAGCCCGAGCAGCGACGTCGAAGTCATCAGCCTGATGCTGGCCATGCTGCAGCTGGCCGATGTGCCGGATGTGCACATGGACCTCGGGCATGTCGGCATCTACCGTGGTCTGGCGCGCGCCGCCGGTCTATCCGGTGAAGTCGAGCAGCAGTTGTTCGATGCCCTGCAGCGCAAGGCCATCGATGAAGTGATTACCCTGACCGAAGGTCTGCCGGCCGATCTGTCGGGCATGCTGCGCGCCTTGGTTGATCTGTGTGGCGGCCGTGAAGTGTTGAATGCTGCGCGCGAGCGTCTGGCCAATGCGCCGGCGCCGGTTCTGGCGGCGCTGGAAGATCTGCTGGCGATCGCCGAGCGGCTTTCCGTGCGCTTCCCGCAGTTGCCGTTGTATTTCGACCTCGGCGAATTGCGCGGCTATCACTACCACACCGGTGTGGTGTTCGCGGTGTTCGTGCCGGGCGTTGGTCAGTCCATCGCTCAGGGCGGTCGTTACGATGACATCGGCGCCGACTTCGGTCGCGCGCGTCCGGCGACTGGTTTCTCTACCGATTTGAAAACCCTGGTGACCCTGGGGCGTGCTGAGATCGAGCTACCGTCTGGCGGTATCTGGATGCCTGACAGTACGGATGCGGCACTCTGGCAGCAGGTTTGCCAGTTGCGCAGTGAGGGTCAGCGTGTCGTTCAGGCGTTGCCTGGACAACCTTTGGCCGCCGCCCGTGATGCGGACTGCGACCGGCAATTGATTCAGCAGAACGGGCTTTGGCAAGTATCGCCACTGGCTTCTTGAGTTTTCCTGCCGGCCATCGCCGGCACCAAGTTTGCGCGAATGAGGACAAGTGTTATGGGTAAGAATGTCGTAGTCCTGGGCACCCAGTGGGGTGATGAGGGCAAAGGCAAGATCGTTGATCTGCTGACCGAACATGCTGCCGCCGTAGTGCGCTACCAGGGTGGCCACAACGCGGGTCACACGCTGGTGATCGACGGCGAGAAAACCGTTTTGCACCTGATTCCGTCGGGCGTGCTGCGCGAAGGCGTGCAATGCCTGATCGGCAACGGCGTGGTGGTTGCACCTGACGCCCTGCTGCGCGAGATCACCAAGCTGGAAGAGAAAGGCGTCCCGGTGCGCGAGCGCCTGCGTATCAGCCCGTCCTGCCCGCTGATCCTGTCCTTCCACGTCGCGCTGGACCAGGCCCGTGAAAAGGCCCGTGGCGAGCTGAAGATCGGTACTACCGGTCGCGGCATCGGCCCGGCTTACGAAGATAAAGTTGCCCGTCGTGGCCTGCGTGTCGGCGACCTGCTGAACATGCCACGTTTCGAAGACAAGCTGCGTGAACTGGTGGACTACCACAACTTCATGCTGGTCGGTTACTACAAAGAGCCAGCCATCGAGTTCGAAAAGACCCTGGCCGAGTGCAAGGAATACGCTGAGCTGCTCAAGCCGCTGATGCTCGACGTGACCGCCGAGCTGCACGACCTGCGTCGTGCCGGCAAGGACATCATGTTCGAAGGCGCGCAAGGTTCGTTGCTCGACATCGACCACGGCACCTACCCGTACGTGACCAGTTCCAACACCACCGCTGGTGGCGTAGCGACCGGTTCGGGCGTTGGTCCGATGTTCCTCGACTACATACTGGGCATCACCAAGGCTTACACCACCCGCGTCGGCTCCGGCCCGTTCCCGACCGAGCTGTTCGATGACGTCGGCGCGCACCTGGCCAAGCAAGGCCACGAGTTCGGCGCCACCACTGGCCGCGCCCGTCGTTGCGGCTGGTTCGACGCCGTCATCCTGCGTCGCGCTATCGATGTGAACAGCATCTCGGGTATCTGCCTGACCAAGCTGGATGTGCTCGACGGTCTGGAAACCATCAACATCTGCGTCGGCTACAAGGATGCCGAAGGCAATGCCGTTGCCCCGACCGATGCGGACAGCTACGTAGGCCTGCAGCCTGTGTACGAAGAAGTGCCGGGCTGGAGCGAATCGACCGTGGGTGCCAAGACCCTGGAAGAGCTGCCGGCCAATGCTCGCGCTTACATCAAACGCGTTGAAGAGTTGATCGGCGCGCCGATCGACATTATTTCGACGGGTCCGGACCGCAACGAAACCATCGTCCTGCGTCATCCGTTTGCCTGATAAGTCGTTGATGCGAAAAACAAAGGCCCCTTAATCGGGGCCTTTGTCGTTTATGCCTGTTGGACGGCATGACCTTTGCTGTGAATCTGTCTACAAGAGTGCCATCAAATTAATGGCGTCAGAAGTAGAGGGATTTAAAGTGTCAGCCGTTCTCTCACTGTTACAAAGCCGTTTGTTGCGGCCGGTGTTCGTTACCCTTGGTATCGCCCTTTTGGTGCAGGTGCTGGTCGCAGTCGCCCTGACGCGGAGCACGGTCACGGCGCTGGAAGCCGATCTGGCCGTGCGCCTGGGTGCCGACAGTCAAAAGCTCTCCGCTGAACTGGAGCAGGCCGGGCGTGAAGTGACCTCGAGTCTTGATGCGTTATCGGCCAGCACTCGTCAGCGCCTGACCGCCGGTTTGTCTGCCCGCCTCAAAGAAGAGCAGGCGCAACTACGGGCGACCCTCGAAAAGGATCTCAAGGATTCGGCCAACGACATGGCGCAGTTGCTTGCATCCGTAGCGCCGCGTGCCATGTGGGACAGCGACGTACCGACGCTGTCGGAGTTCGCCCGCCGTGCCCAGCGCAACCCCAACGTGCTGTTCGTGGTGTACGACGACGCCACCGGCCAACATCTGACTCGTTATCTCAATCGCGAAAACCCGATCAACAAGGCCTTGCTGGAAAAAGGCCAGGGCGAGCGTGCGCTGGATAAAGTGCTGGATGCGGCGAAAAACGATCCTTCGGTTTACTACCTCGAAGCCTCGATCAATCCCAACGGCGTGGAAATCGGCAAGGTGCTGATGGGGGTTTCCACGGCGTCGGTGGAAACCGATCTGGCCGAGCTCGACAAGCGTTTCCTTGCGCTGATTGCCAGCAGCGATCAACTGGTCGGCGACAGCCTCAAAGGCGCTGCCGCGGACAGCGCCAAGGCCATGCAGGCACGCCTGCAATCGGCACAGGCCACCGCTGGCGAAATGAAAGCCAACACCGCACAGACCGTTCAAGAGGCGGCTGCGACTTTGCGCTGGCGCATCGGCCTCGGCCTGGCGCTGGTCGGTTGCGGCGTGCTGCTGTTGCTGGCGGTGGTGCTGGGTCATCGGGTGGTCAATCGCCTGAAAATGCTCAACGCGGCGATGGATGATCTGGCGGCAGGCGAGGGCGATCTCACCAAGCGTGTGCAGATCAACAGCAAGGATGAGATTGGTGACATGGCGTCGGCGGTCAATCGCTTCGTCGACAAGTTGCAGCCGATCGTGCGCGAGGCGGGCGACGTCGCTCAGCGCACCGGCGTGGAAATCGGTGCAATGACCTTGCGCAATGCCGGCGCCGATGCGGCTGCCGGGATGCAGCGCGATGAGGTCGCAGAAAGCCTGCGCGCTCTGTCGCAAATGGCCGACGAGGCGCAGTCGGAAAGTCAGGCGATGCAGGCGGCGCTGAAGCAGGTTGTCGACATTCGCCAGGCCACTGATGAGAACACTCGTACTTCCGCCAAAGTCGGCAGCCTGATTGAGGCACTGGCAGGGCAGGTCGATACCGGAGCGAAAGTCATCGAGCGGCTGGCGCAGCAGAGCGAACAGATCGAAGTGGTGCTGACGGTCATTCACGGCATCGCCGAGCAGACCAATCTGTTGGCGTTGAACGCAGCGATCGAGGCAGCGCGGGCCGGTGAGACTGGACGTGGATTCGCTGTGGTCGCAGATGAAGTGCGTGCCCTGGCGAGCAAGACGCAAAGCTCCACCGGCGATATTCAGGCGCACATCGTCGCTCTGCAGCAGGGCGCGCGTGAAGCGGTCGAAGCGATTGGCCAGGCCGGACGGCAGGCCAGCGAAGGTTTGCTGGTATTGCGCGACAGTGCGCGGTTGCAGCAGTCGGTGCAGGCTTCGGTTGAGCAGGTGCATGCGGCGATCGGTCTGGCGACGCAAGCGGCAGCGCATCAGGCGCAGGGCGCGCAGGCAGTGCGGGGGCGTGTCGAGACGATCCATGCACAGGCCGAAAAAGCGGCGCAGGCAGTGGTGGAAACCACGGCCAGTGGCAAGGTGCTGGATGGTCTGGCGGCGCAGCTGAAAGCCAGTCTGGGGCAGTTCCGCGCTTGATGTTGGCTGGGCTGGCCGTATCGCGAGCAGGCTCACTCCTACATTTGGAATACGTTCCCCTATAGGAGTGAGCCTGCTCGCGATAGCTGTTTCAGCGGCTCAAATACATCCGCGTCGTCAGCAGATATACCGGCAGTCCGGAGACCAGAATCAACAACGCCGCATACGGCGCCGCTGCCGCAAACTCGACATTCGCCGTGTGCGCCCAGACCTCTGTCGCCAGCGTATTCAGTCCAGTCGGACTGAGCAGCAACGTCGCCGTCAATTCCTTCATCGCATCGAGAAACACCAGCGCAAACGCCGCGCCCAGTGCCGGGAAAATGATCGGCAGGGTCACCCGGCAAAACGCCGTGAACGACGACGCGCCCAGCGTACGCGCTGCTTCTTCCAGCTGCGGTGCAGCCTTGTTCAGCGCGGTACGGATCGGCGCTTGCGCCAGTGGCAGGAACAGCAGCGCATAGGCGATCAGCAACAAGCCCGACGTCTGATACAGCGCCGGCACGTAATGCAGGGCGAAATACACCAGCGTCAACGCAATCACCAGTCCCGGCAGCGCGTGCAGCAGATAAGGCAAGCGTTCGGCCCAGATTGCCAATTGGCCTTTATAGCGCACCACCAGCAGTCCGACCGGAACCGCCAGCACCAGGCACAACGCCGCGCCGCCCAGTGACAATGCCAGCGACGACAATAACGCCTCGCTGATCGCTGCTACCGGGAACGCTGCTGACGAACCGACCGCCAGCCAGTACGCCAACATTCCCAACGGAATGCCGCTGCCGATGATCGCCAGCAACAGGCAATACAACTGACCGAGCGCAGCCCACGGCCCAAGCTTTACTTGTTCGGCCTGTCGGGCTGCGCCCTGGCCGGTGCGCACATGCCGGCCCTTGCCGCGCACGCGCAACTCCAGCCACAACAAGAGCAGACACAGCGCCAGCAACACCGCAGAAAGCATCGCGGCATTGGCGTTGCTGAATTCCAGTTCGAATTGCTGGTAGATCGCCGTGGTAAACGTCTGCAGGCCGATGATCGACAGCGCGCCGAACTCCACCAGCATGTGCAGGGCAATCAGCAACGAGCCGGCCAGCAGCGATGGCCACAGCAGCGGCAGGGTGACGCGGAAAAACACGCCCCAGCGATTCTGCCCCAGCGTGCGAGCGGACTCTTCGAGAGAGGGATCGAGATTGCGCAGGGTCGCCGCGACTGGCAGAAAGATCAGCGGGTACTTCGACAGGCTCATCACCAGAATCGCGCCGCCGAGGCCTTCGAACTGCGCACTCAGCGACACCCAGGTGAAGCTGCTGACGAATGCCGGCACTGCAAACGGCAGGCACAGGATCACGCCCCACAGGCGTCGACCTGGCAGATTGCTGCGTTCCAGCAGCCATGCCAGCGACAGGCCGATCACGCCGCAGGTGATCGTCACGCCGATCATCAGTGCCAAAGTATTGCGCAACAGGCCAAACACATACGGGCGCCACAACAAGTGCAACGCCTCGGCCCAGCCGGCCTGCCAGGCTTTCACTCCGACGTAGGCCAGGGGCAACAGGCTCAATACCACCAGTAGCAGAACCGGTAGCACCAGCCAGATCGACGGCCGTTTGCGTCTTGGCACATAACCCCCGCGCGTGGCGGGGGCCGATAACGATGCTGCCATCAGTTCAGGCCAACTTCGCGTTCCAGCTCCAGGGCTTCTTCAGCATTGCCCAGATCCGCCGGAGTGACGTTCGGCGCTTCCAGTTCGCTGAATGGCTTGAGGCCGCGATCCGATTCCATGCCTTTGTGCAGCGGGTATTCGGCGGTGGTTTGGGTGATCACGCGCTGCCCTTCTTCGCTGGCCATGAACGCGAGGAATTGCTGGGCTTCTTTTGGATGTTTGCTGGATTTGAGCACGGCAGCGCTGGACACGGTGATCAAGCCGCCAGCGTCGCCGCCGGTGAAATAATGCAGTTTGGAGTCGAGCTTGCCTTTCTCGCGCTGCAGGGCGAACCAGTAATAATTGTTCACCAGCACCGTGGCGACTTCGCCGTTCTCCACGGCTTTGAGCGCGACCATGTTGTTGCTGTAGGTCTTGCCGAACGCGCGCAGACCGGTCAGCCATTCTTCGGCAGCGTCGCGACCGTGCAGTTTGATGATCGCAACGGCCTGCTCCTGGAAGGCGCCGCTGGTCGGAACGAAACCGACTTTGCCCTGCCATTGTGGCTCGGAGAACTCCATGACCGATTTCGGCAGGTCTTTTTCATCGATCAGTTTCGGGTTGAACGCTACCACGCGCACCCGGGCGGTGACACCGATCCAGGTGCCATTGGCGGCGACATATTTTTCCGGCAGAACCGCCAGTGTGGCGTCATCGGCCTTGGCCAGCAGGCCCTGTTCGCCGAGGTTGTTCAGCGGCGGCGACTCTTCGGTGTAGATCACGTCGGCGGGGGAGCGATCGCCTTCTTCGATGATCTGGCTGGCGAGCTGATTGCTGCTGCCTTTGCGCACGTTGACGTGAATGCCAGTCTTGGCCTCGAAAGCCTTGGCAATCGCATCGCCGACTTCCTTGTGCTGGCCGTTGTAGAGGGTCAGGGAAACCGCATCGGCAGCCTGGGTGAGGGGAGTGGCGAGCGCCAGGCCGAGGAGGGTGAAGGTCAGGCCTCGGCGCAGGGTATTTCGAAACGTCATTCGCAGGGTTCCTCACTGTCGCATTGCAAAAACTTGCAACAATGATAAACGATATTGTTTCTCAAGTGCGGCTTGTGCGGGACAAGGGGGTCGGGTAGACCTGCGGAAATTCAGGGAGCCAGAAACGCAAAAACCCGCTTTCGCGGGTTTTTGGGAAATCCAAGGCCTGAACCTTGGATTTGAATTGGTGCCCAGAAGAAGACTCGAACTTCCACGACCGTAAGGTCACCAGCACCTGAAGCTGGCGTGTCTACCAATTTCACCATCTGGGCAATCATCGCAAGCGTTGCCGCTGTTGATGTGGCGCACTATACGGAGGCCTTTTTGATCTGTAAACCCCTGATTTGGTTTTAATAAATCAGTGTGAACAAAAGCTTTCCCGCAAATGCAAAAAACCCGCTTTCGCGGGTTTTGTGTGAGTCTTGAAACTGATCTAGTCTCAAACTCGAAATTGGTGCCCAGGAGAAGACTCGAACTTCCACGACCGTAAGGTCACCAGCACCTGAAGCTGGCGTGTCTACCAATTTCACCACCTGGGCATCATCGAAAGCGCTTGTGCGTCGTCGATGGCGCGCACTATACGGAGCGTCTTTTTAACTGTAAACCCCTGCTGCAGAAAAAACTGAATTTTTTTACCAGCGGCGTTCAAAAGCGTATCTGCGCGTCGATACAGGGCCTTGTAAGGCCTTATAGAGTCGGAAATTTCCCGTTTCCCGGCGCCTATGCCAAACTAACCCGCATATAGACAAGGTGAAAACTCTCTAATGGCCGATTGGCAGTCCCTCGATCCCGAGGCCGCTCGTGAAGCGGAAAAATACGAAAACCCTATTCCCAGCCGCGAACTGATCCTGGCGCACCTCGCCGATCGGGGTTCGCCTGCTGCCCGCGAGCAACTGGTCGAAGAGTTTGGTCTGACCACAGAAGACCAGATCGAGGCCCTGCGCCGCCGCTTGCGCGCTATGGAGCGCGACGCTCAATTGATCTACACCCGCCGCGGCACTTACGCGCCGGTGGACAAGCTCGACCTGATCCTTGGCCGCATCAGCGGTCACCGTGACGGCTTCGGCTTCCTCGTGCCGGACGACGGCAGCGACGACCTGTTCATGAGCCCGGCGCAAATGCGCCTGGTGTTCGACGGTGACCGTGCACTGGCGCGGGTTTCCGGGCTCGACCGGCGTGGTCGCCGCGAAGGCGTGATCGTCGAAGTGGTATCCCGCGCTCATGAAACGATCGTCGGCCGCTACTTCGAAGAAGGCGGCATCGGTTTCGTCGTTGCCGACAATCCGAAGATCCAGCAGGAAGTGCTCGTCACCCCGGGCCGCAATGCCAACGCGCAGATCGGTCAGTTCGTCGAGGTGAAGATCACCCACTGGCCAACACCGCGCTTCCAGCCTCAGGGCGATGTGGTCGAAGTGGTCGGCAACTACATGGCGCCGGGCATGGAAATCGATGTTGCCCTGCGCACTTACGACATTCCGCACGTCTGGCCTGAAGCCGTTCTGAAGGAAGCCGGCAAGCTCAAGCCGGAAGTCGAAGAGAAGGACAAAGAGAAGCGCATCGACCTGCGCCATTTGCCGTTCGTCACCATTGACGGCGAAGATGCCCGCGACTTCGATGATGCGGTCTACTGCGAAGCCAAACCGGGCAAACTGCGTCTGTTCTCCGGTGGCTGGAAGTTGTACGTGGCGATTGCCGACGTTTCCAGTTATGTGAAGATCGGCTCGGCGCTGGATAACGAGGCTCAGGTTCGCGGCAACTCGGTGTATTTCCCCGAGCGCGTGATCCCGATGCTGCCGGAACAGCTGTCCAACGGCCTGTGCTCGCTGAACCCGCAGGTCGATCGTCTGGCCATGGTCTGCGAAATGACCATCTCCAAGTCCGGCGAAATGACCGACTACTGCTTTTATGAGGCAGTGATCCATTCCCACGCCCGTCTGACCTACAACAAGGTCAGCGCGATGCTGGAAACGCCGAAAGCTACCGAAGCGCGCAAATTGCGTGGCGAATACACCGACGTCGTGCCGCACCTCAAGCAGCTCTACGCGTTGTACAAAGTATTGCTGGCGGCCCGTCATGTGCGTGGCGCGATTGATTTCGAAACCCAGGAAACCCGGATCATCTTCGGTTCCGAGCGCAAGATTGCCGAAATCCGGCCGACCGTGCGCAACGATGCGCACAAGCTGATCGAGGAATGCATGCTGGCGGCCAACGTCGCCACCGCCGAATTCCTCAAGAAGCACGAAATTCCTGCGTTGTATCGCGTTCACGCCGGCCCGCCGCCAGAGCGTCTGGAAAAGCTGCGCGCTTTCCTGGGTGAGCTCGGCCTGTCCCTGCACAAGGGCAAGGACGGTCCGTCGCCGAAGGATTACCAGGCCCTGCTGGCCAGCATCAAGGATCGTCCGGATTTCCACTTGATCCAGACCGTGATGCTGCGTTCCTTGAGCCAGGCGGTGTACAGCGCTGAAAATGACGGTCACTTCGGCCTGAATTACGAAGCCTATACCCACTTCACCTCGCCGATCCGTCGTTACCCGGACCTGCTCACGCACCGCGCGATCCGCAGCGTGATCCATTCCAAACAGGACACCCCGCACGTTCGTCGTGCCGGTGCGATGACCATTCCCAAGGCGCGCATCTATCCGTACGACGAAGCGGCGCTGGAGCAACTCGGCGAGCAGTGCTCGATGAGCGAACGCCGCGCCGACGAAGCGACCCGCGACGTGGTGAACTGGCTCAAGTGCGAGTTCATGAAGGATCGCGTCGGCGAGTCGTTCCCGGGCGTGATCACCGCTGTGACCGGTTTTGGCCTGTTCGTCGAATTGACCGACATTTACGTCGAAGGCCTGGTGCACGTCACTGCGCTGCCGGGCGATTACTACCACTTCGATCCAGTGCATCACCGCTTGGCGGGCGAGCGTACCGGTCGCAGTTTCCGTCTTGGCGACACCGTTGAAGTGCGGGTCATGCGCGTTGATCTCGACGAACGCAAGATCGACTTCGAGATGGCGGAAAAAACCATCAGCGCGCCGATCGGTCGCAAGAAACGTGGCACCGAAACCGCTGCGCCTGCTGCCAAGGCTTCGGAAGAAAAGGCTCCAGCGAAAACCGCCAGCCGTCGTCCGGCCAAGGAAAAGGTTGCCGAAGCCTATCGCCCGAGCGATGCCGTGGCGAAAAACGCCGAGCTGCGCAAAAGCCGTGAATTGAAGAAGGCCTTGTTGGCCGATGCGAAAAACGGTGGTAAAGCGGCGTCCGGGGGAAAGACCGGGCGGTCGGCGCCTGACAGGGCGACCGACGGCAAGCCAGCCAAGCCGAGCAAACACCGTAAGGGCCCGCCAAAAGCGGGTTCCGCTCCAGCCAAAAGCGGCGGGGCGCGTAAACCGAAGGCGAAGTCATGAGTCAGTTGGAAAAAATCTACGGCGTTCACGCGGTAGAAGCGTTGCTGCGTCACCACCCCAAACGCGTCAAGCAGATCTGGCTGGCGGAAAGCCGCAACGATCCGCGCGTGCAGACGCTGGTCGAACTGGCCAACGAAAACCGTGTGCAGGTCGGCCAGGCCGAGCGTCGCGAAATGGACGCCTGGGTTGAGGGCGTGCATCAGGGTGTGGTCGCGGAAGTCAGTCCGAGCCAGGTCTGGGGCGAGGCGATGCTCGACGAGTTGCTCGATCGTACTGAAGGCGCGCCGCTGTTGCTGGTACTCGACGGCGTGACCGATCCACACAACCTCGGCGCCTGCCTGCGTTCGGCCGATGCGGCCGGGGCACTGGCGGTGATCGTGCCGAAAGACAAGTCGGCCACGCTGACCCCGGTTGTGCGTAAAGTCGCCTGCGGCGCAGCGGAAGTGATTCCACTGGTGGCCGTGACCAACCTGGCACGCACGCTGGAAAAGCTTCAGCAGCGCGGCCTCTGGGTAGTCGGCACGGCCGGTGAAGCCGAGGTCAGCATTTATGACCAGGACCTGACCGGCCCGACCATCCTGATCATGGGCGCCGAAGGCAAAGGCATGCGTCGCCTGACCCGTGAACATTGCGACTATCTGGTAAACCTGCCGATGGCCGGCAGCGTCAGCAGCCTCAACGTCTCGGTCGCCACCGGCGTGTGCCTGTTCGAGGCCCAGCGCCAGCGCGGTGCAAAAGCCAAGGCTGCCGCGAAAAAATAAGCTTCACGCAATCAATTGTAGGAGTGAGCCTGCTCGCGATAGCGGAGTTACATTCAGCACATAAGTTGAATGTTGCACCCTCATCGCGAGCAGGCTCACTCCTACATTGCTTTGCGCCAAGGCGAAGATCGGTGGTTGTTCAAATAATCACCAATTGCCTTGCACCTCTTCTGTCCCTTCTCTACAATTGCGCCCCTTGCTGTGACGGCAGGCACGCATGTGCCCCGCGCCAGCAAGTCCATAAGTGTCATTCACTCCTTGTCTGACCGTTTTTGAGCGGCAGGCTACAACCCGTAAGGAGCATTCATGCGTCATTACGAAATCATCTTTCTGGTCCACCCGGATCAGAGCGAGCAAGTCGGCGGCATGGTTGAGCGTTACACCAAGCTGATCGAAGAAGACGGCGGCAAAATCCACCGTCTGGAAGACTGGGGCCGTCGTCAACTGGCCTACGCAATCAACAATGTTCACAAGGCTCACTACGTGATGCTGAACGTTGAGTGCACTGGCAAGGCCCTGGCCGAGCTGGAAGACAACTTCCGCTACAACGATGCAGTGATCCGTAACCTGGTCATCCGTCGCGACGAAGCCGTTACCGGCCAGTCCGAGATGCTCAAGGCTGAAGAAAACCGCAGTGAGCGCCGTGAGCGTCGCGACCGTCCTGAGCACGAAGGCGCCGAAGGCACCGACAGTGATGACAGCGACAACAGCGATAACGCTGACGAGTAATCCACGGACCTTATTAAGGAGCCTATCAAATGGCACGTTTCTTCCGTCGTCGTAAATTCTGCCGCTTCACCGCTGAAGACGTGAAAGAGATCGATTACAAAGATCTCAACACTCTGAAAGCCTACGTATCCGAGACCGGCAAAATCGTTCCAAGCCGCATCACCGGTACCAAAGCTCGTTATCAGCGTCAGCTGGCCACCGCTATCAAGCGCGCCCGCTTCCTGGCCCTGCTGGCCTACACCGACAGCCACGGCCGCTGAGACCGGGCAGTCGACAAGTAGCAAAGGATTGAATGCATGCGCGCCTTAGCTGAGTTCATCATGCGAGGCCGAATGCAGGCCACTCTCGTGGTGGCCGGATGTGCAACATTGCCGTTGTTGTATTGGTTGGGTGCTGCCGCCGGGAGCCTTGTGCTGCTGCGGCGCGGATTGGCGGACGCCCTTGGCGTTCTGTCCCTGGGACTGCTGCCAGCCTTGATCTGGTGGCTGTATGCCGACGACCCACGGGCACTTCTGGTGCTGCTGGGGTCTGCGGTGCTTGCGTTGGTTTTGCGCGCAAGCGAATCCTGGGTCCGTACGCTGCTGGTCAGCGTAGTGATCGGAGTGGTGTTTTCAGTGGTGCTCGGGGTCGCGTTTGCGGCCCAGATCGAGATGCTCGCACAGGCCCTTATAAAGGTCATGCCGGCGCTTCTCGGTGAGACCTACAAGCAATTGTCGGTCGATGAGCAAGCGCGTTTCGCGTCCCTGATTGCACCGGTCCTGACCGGACTGATTGCGGCCTTGTTGCAGATCGTCAGCGTGCTGAGCCTGATTGTCGGGCGGCATTGGCAGGCGTTGTTGTACAACCCGGGTGGTTTCGGTCGCGAGTTTCGCGCCATCCGCATCCCGCTGGGGCCGGCGATGTTACTGCTGGCGTTGATGCTTCTGGGCCCGAATCTCGGTGCACAGATGGCCATGTTGACGCCGTTGTGCAGTGTACCGCTGGTGTTCGCCGGGCTGGCCCTGATTCATGGGCTGGTCGGGCAGAAGCGACTGGCCGGTTTCTGGCTGGTGGGGTTGTACGTCACGCTGCTGTTGTTCATGCAGCTGATCTATCCGTTGCTCGTGGTTCTGGCCATTGTCGACAGCCTGATTGATTTTCGCGGTCGTCACGTGTCGAAAGACACCGACAGCGCGAACGGTGAAGGTTAAAAGTTAGAGGATTTTCACATGCAACTGATCCTTCTGGAAAAAATCGCCAACCTGGGCAACCTGGGCGACAAAGTAAACGTTAAGGCCGGTTACGGCCGTAACTACCTGCTGCCTTTCGGCAAGGCTACCGCTGCGACCGCTGCCAACCTGGCTGCGTTCGAAGAGCGTCGCGCCGAGCTGGAAAAAGCTGCCGCAGACCGTAAGGCATCGGCTGAAAGCCGTGCTGCCCAACTGGCCGAGCTGGAAGTGACCATCACTGCCACCGCTGGCGACGAAGGCAAGCTGTTCGGTTCGATCGGTACTCACGACATCGCTGACGCACTGACCGCTTCCGGCGTTGAAGTGCAGAAGAGCGAAGTTCGTCTGCCGAACGGCACCATCCGCAACGTGGGTGAATTCGACGTGGCCGTGCACCTGCACGCCGAAGTTGAAGCCACCGTACGCGTTGTCGTGGTAGCAGCTTAAGCAACATCGATCGGCTGGCGGCTTGTCCGTCAGACGGTTAACATCGGGCACGATCCTGTTTACAGGTCGTGCCCTTTGTCTTTCTGAATTCCCCGCTTTTCACTAATACTCAAGTGGCCATGAACGATATCTCCGCTCCCGAGCAATACGATCTGCAAACCGCTGCCCTGAAGGTGCCGCCGCATTCCATCGAGGCCGAACAGGCCGTACTCGGTGGTCTGATGCTGGACAACAACGCCTGGGAACGCGTGCTCGATCAAGTCTCCGACGGCGATTTCTATCGACATGACCACCGCCTGATCTTCCGTGCCATCGCCAAACTGGCCGATCAGAACTCGCCGATCGACGTCGTGACCCTTGCCGAGCAATTGGACAAGGAAGGTCAGACGTCGCAAGTCGGCGGCCTCGGCTATCTTGGCGAACTGGCGAAAAACACGCCGTCCGTCGCCAACATCAAGGCCTATGCGCAGATCGTCCGCCAGCGTGCGACGTTGCGCCAACTGATCGGGATCAGCACCGAGATCGCCGACAGCGCCTTCAACCCGGAAGGCCGTACTGCCGAAGAAATCCTCGACGAAGCCGAACGGCAGATCTTCCAGATCGCCGAAGCGCGGCCGAAAACCGGCGGCCCGGTCGGCGTCAACGAGCTGCTGACCAAGGCCATCGACCGCATCGATACCCTGTTCAACACCGCAGACGCGATCACCGGCCTGTCCACCGGCTACACGGATCTCGACGAGAAAACCAGCGGCTTGCAGCCGTCCGACCTGATCATCGTCGCCGGCCGTCCGTCGATGGGTAAGACCACCTTCGCAATGAACCTGGTGGAAAACGCCGTGTTGCGCAGCGAGAAAGCGGTGCTGGTCTACTCCCTCGAGATGCCAGGCGAATCGCTGATCATGCGTATGCTGTCGTCGCTCGGCCGGATCGACCAGACCAAGGTGCGTTCCGGTCAGCTCGAAGACGATGACTGGCCACGCCTGACCTCAGCGGTCAACTTGCTCAACGACCGCAAGCTGTTCATCGATGACACCGCCGGCATCAGCCCGTCGGAAATGCGTGCGCGAACCCGGCGTCTGGTGCGCGAGCATGGCGATGTCGGCCTGATCATGATCGACTACCTGCAGCTGATGCAGATTCCCGGTTCCAGCGGTGATAACCGAACCAACGAGATCTCCGAGATTTCGCGATCGCTGAAAGCGCTGGCCAAGGAATTCAACTGCCCGGTAGTCGCCCTGTCGCAGCTCAACCGTTCCCTTGAACAACGTCCCAACAAGCGCCCGGTGAACTCCGACTTGCGGGAATCTGGAGCGATCGAGCAGGACGCCGACGTGATCATGTTCGTTTACCGTGACGAGGTGTATCACCCGGAAACCGAGCACAAGGGCATCGCCGAAATCATCATCGGCAAGCAGCGTAACGGTCCGATCGGGTTCATTCGGCTGGCGTTCATCGGCAAGTACACGCGTTTTGAAAACCTTGCGCCTGGCAGCTACAACTTCGACGACGACGAGTGACAGCAGGCCGAAATCGATCGGCCCGCTGTCACGCTGCACCGCTTACCCAGTCGCGCCGCTTGGTCCCGGACTTTCATCCGCAGGCGTGCCGTCGACAGCAGGTGCCTCGATGGTCGCTCGGGGCTGCAGTTCCTTGCGCGTCAGCGTTTGAATCAAAGTCGCTTCGACAATCGCCAGCTGCGCCGTCACATCATCGGTTTTTGATCTGTATTGAGCGTCGGTCAGCAGGCGTTGCGCTGACTGGCTGTCCAGCATCTCTTGCCGATCCTGAAACGGCTGGCGGCTCGCATCGAATTGCGCCTGGTATTTGTGAACGATGAAGTCCTGCCAGAAATCCATCGATACCAGCGTCTGAAATTCTTCGGGCGAACCGTCCCGCGCAATGATTTTTTTATAAGCTACCTCCAGCATGGCGGCAGTCACCCCGGCCATGCCGATAAACGTGAGGGATTGCGGTTGAAACGGTAATTGCAGCCGATCCTTGAGGCCAAAGCGATAAGCCATGGTCATTTCATGGGGATCGCGGATGCGCAGGCTGTGGCTGTTTCGCAGCTCCGGGGATGTTGCCGGATTGTCGATGATTGCCTTGCTCGACGCGATCTCTGCCGCCGCAATCTCGTCAACGTGCTTCAAACGAAATAATCCTTTGGACAATTCCACCAATGGCCCGCCCTGCAGGTCCTGTCTGGCCTGCACGCGAGCCTTGTGCGTCATGGCCAGCACCTGCAGGTCGGTGAACGTCGCTGCGGCGAGGTCAGTGCAACCGGCTTCGCATGCGCGAGCGAACAGCTCCCTGCGCAAGGTTCGCGACTGCGGATTGTCTTGGGTGATGACATCGATCACGTCCCAGGCCTGGCGCCGGAAATCGGCGTGGTGAACGCGGCTTGCCAGGATGTTGAAGAAGCCGTCCGAGCCTTCATGTTCGCGCAATGTGCGCCATTGCGCTTTTCTGCGGGGGACTTCATCGACGGTTAATCCCGCGGTCCATTGCGGGTCCGGTTCCATGTTGTTTCTTGCAATGGGGCGCCGGGTAACGGTGACAGACGTCGAGATCAGGTTGGATCTTCGGTTCAGTGGCGTTCTCGCCAGCCTCAGTCGCTCGCCGTAGGCTTGCAACTGCAGGCGGCTGGCGTCAGACAACGGGTTATTGCTCACCAGCGTGCCACTGTTGACCTGAACCGAATGCGCCAGGCGCTCGACGGCCACTGGGGTGACAAACTCAGGAATCGTGGTGATCTGATTGTCGCTCAGATCGATTCTGGTCAGCCTGGGTTGATCGAACAGGCCGGTCGGCCACTGTGAGATTCCGGTGTTCGCCAGACTGGCTTCACGCATATCGGGGATCTGGCTGAAGTCCGGTAGCACGCCAAGATGCGGATTATTGTCTATCCAGAGTGCTCTGAGGGTAGTGCGTTCGGCCAGTATTTGCGCCGTTTCCGCGTTGAGTTCAAGTTGGTTGTTCTGCAAGAACAGCCGCGTCATCCCATGCATTTCGCCCACGGCCGGCGGTAAGTCCCCCAGCCCGTTGCTCGACATGTCGAGCCAGCGCACATGACGAAAGCGGGTGAGGAAACCTTCCGGAGACGCCGTCAGGCTCATTCCGCTCAACCGCAGTGAGCCAACGTGACTGAAGTCCATGCTCAGATCCGGCAGCGTCGGCAAGGTCAGGCCGCTCAAGTCAAGTTCCAGGCCAATTGGCGAGCCATCAAAAGCGTGCACCTGCGCCGTTTCACGCCGCCAGCAACTGATGATTCGATCACGCGCGGTGGTGCGGTCATTGCGGGTCATGGCGTTGATTTGCAGTTCATTGGCACGCACGTAATGCTGCCTGTTGCCAGCGCCGGAAAACACCCAATCGTCGAGCTGGCCTTTCAGCTGTTCGAACTCTTGTTCCAGCGCGAGCAAGCGCGGGGCAACGGTGCCTCGGTCATGATTCCAGATGAATTCTCTGCACTCTTTAATGGTTTTGGCCGGATACAGAGTTCGATAGCGTTGCGCCCTCGAGTTTTCGCTATCGAACACGGCGGGGTGGGCGGGCTCCATCAGTTCGGGGTGAGATTCTTTGAGGCGCTTCCAGTAGCTGTCGAATTTTCGCCAGTACGCAGACGGAAAGTCGTTGCCTTCAAGCCGCGTGACATTGTTGATTCGCGCGACAACGGACAGCGTCTCGGGTGTCGGGTTGAGGTTCGCCTGGGGAACCTCGCTCAAGCGATTGTCGCGCAGGTCCAGGCTGGTCAACCCGGTTTTATCCAGCAGCCCGGCCGGCCACTGATTGAGGCCGGTGTTTTTCAGGTTCAAGACCTGCAAGCCGGGCATGGCGCTGAAGTCGGGCACTGTGCGCAATTGGTTGTTGGACAGATCGATGTGTTTCAACTGATGCAATGCACTCACTGCCGAAGCGCTTTGCTCATCCAGCTTTATCCGGTTTGAACTCAGGTTCAGATGGCTGAGTTTGTCCAGCTCGGCAATCCTGGCGGGTAATTTTTCAAGGCCTGAGTGGACGATGGTCAGGCTTTGCAGATTGGGGCAGTTGGACAGGAGAGTAGTGGCCGTGTCCGACCAGATCACCGAGTCGAGTTCGAGGGTTCTGACGTGACTGAAGTCCACGGTCAGCAACGGCAGCGGGCCGTACATCGGTGGCAGTTTCAGCACGCCATCCGAGTCGCCCAGCCAGCAGCCTCTGATGATTCTTGCCAGGCGCGTTGCGTTGATCCTGTCCGGCCCCATGACGCTGGCCGGGCCGGGTTGACTGTCGGCTATATAAGCTTGCAGTTGCGTTTCCAGCAGTTCGAAACCGGCGATCCGTTGGGCTATCCGAGTCTCGGCGTCATCACCCAGGCCGATCAGATACTCCCTGGCGGCTTGCACATCCTTGTCCGGGTACATGCGTCGTACCATCGCTAATTCAGGAATTTCCCCATCCAGTCTGAACGCATCTGCTCGAGAGTCAGTGCGCATCGATGGAAAATCGTTCGCCACACGCCGCCAGTACACTTCGAGGGATCGCCAATAGCCGGCAGGGAAGGGGTTGCCTTCAATCAGGGTGACCGAGTTGATACGGGCGCTGGCCAAGAATTGATCGCTGGGCGGATTGAGGATCGCCTGCGGAATTTCGCGCAGTTGGTTGTTGCGCAGGTCGACCACCTGCAGTGCCCCCTGCTCGCGCAGACCGCTGGGCCAGCTCTGCAATCCGGCGTTGCTCAGGTTCAATGACCGCAGTTGCGACATGCCGCTGAAGTCCGGCGTTTTTCCGAGCGGGTTACCCGACAGATCCAGTTGTTCGAGCTGGTGGAGCGCGCCGAGTTCTATCGCCGTTTGCTCACTCAGCTCGATGTGATTGGAGTTCAGCTCCAGGGTTTTGAGACCGGACATCTTCGCAATGCCGGCGGGCAGCTTATCCAGAGAGGAGTGGGTGACCGAGAGTTTTTCGAGGTTGGGAAAACTGCCGAGGAAGGTGTCGGCGCTGTCAGTCCAGGCAAGCGCTTTCAACTCCAGCGTGCGTACATGGCTGAAATCGGCAGTCAGTGGGGCGAGGATTGCATCCCCCAGGTCAAGTTTCAGCGTCTCCCCGGTCTGGCGCTTCCAGCAGCGTTTGATTTCTTCGACCGCACGCTCCACCGAGGGGTGCGCAGGGTCGGTGGCGGACTCTGGGGAAGTCTTCTTGATCCAGGCAGCGAGTTCTGCCTTGAGCAACGTGTATTCATTCTCGCGCTGGCTCAGAAAGCTGCTGACGTTTTCCCCCTTCGAGCGCAGAAGTCGAGTGATTCCCTCGCTGTCGAGTGCCGGAAAGAGCTTTTGTGCACGCGACTCAGGGGTACGCAAACGATTGATCGCCGTGGCAAGCCGTTGCAACAGGCCTGGGTGCGCGGGGGCGCCCGACTCGCTACGGAACATGCCGCCGGCACCGCCGACCTCGGTTCCCAGCCAGCCTTCGCGGGCATCGAAAATAATCGGTTCCGACCGCCCCGGACGCGTGGCGATATACGTATTGGCGCTGTCGCGGGCAACCGGATCCTGCGCACGGACGATACGCATCACCGTCGTCGACGGGGTTGACGCATCAACGTCGTGCAGCACTTGATAGCTGTGGTTATCGATCACCGCATACAGTTTGCCGTTGAACCGGTGCAGACCATCGTTGCCGCTTTGCAAGCCGCTGAAGTCCAGCGGTGTACGGAATGCCTCCAGGCGGGTGGCCGACAACGCGATACCGATCGGTTCGAATTGTTCCAGCTCATGCCATACACCTGAACTGGAGTCGCGCAGCAGCACCGGGCCCGAGGGGCTGGACTCGCTGGGCCGTCTGGCTCTGTACAGTCCCGTTTCCGGATCCTTGCCGACCAGTACGATGCCACCGGGCACGTCGACGTACTGACGGCCCTTGTGCGTTCTCAAACCGTCAGCATTGCGATCCGACAAGCCGCTGGCCGCGGGCACCCAGTAGTGCTCCAGGGACTGACTTGCCCCATGCGCATTATCAATGGGCGACCCGGGCTGATGAACCGTGACGCCTGGTGCCGGCTCGATCGCGTCGATATCGGCTGGCGTTGGCAAGCGGCCCGGTCGTGATGACTGCCCACCGGGTATCGAGATATCTGAAGCTGTGCGCAGTGGCAAGTCGAGACGCGGGGTGTCCACGTCTGGCACAGCGTTTTGCCGAACCGGGGGGTTGCCGGAACTGTTTCCTCTTGGAGGCGATTTAACGGGCATGTCTTTCTATCCTTGCAGGGTTTGCGCATCAGCCCGACTGAACGGGAACTGATGGCAGGGTCGGCGTCATTGCCTGATGGATCGTGTTGTCCCGAGTCCTTCACTCAGCCCTGGCGGGCACAGCAGCCGGGTTGGCCAGTGCAAATATTTTGCTCGCGGTCTTGCCATCGAAGGTCTGGCGCCAGATCGCCACGTGCGGCAAGCCGGCCTGTTCGTCACGGCGCTGAGCGTCGATGCCGCGTCGGCTCTGTTCTAGGGTTTTAAGGTGGCCGCCCCGTGTGGTGAAACTCAGGGGCGGGGCGTCGCGCTGGTCATAGTGGAAATGTGCCTCCCACAGCGGTGCGTCATTGGCGCGATCAGTGATCGAATAAACGTCGAGAAACGACTTGCTCTTGCCTTTGCCCAACTGCTTGCGATCAACGGTTTTGCTCACGCTGACTTCGTCGGCATCCATCAGATAATTCAAACGCATGATGTCGAGCACGTCGCTGTTCTTGTACATGCGCACAAGAACGCTTCGGCCATGCGCTTCCAGTAACCTGGCAGCGGTTCGCAAACGCGCAGCCAGGTCGAGGATTTCGCGGTCACCGGGCGCGTCCTCATGGCCTTCCAGGCGTCTCGCCTGCTCGTTCATACGCTCGGTTTCTTTGCTCAGGTCTTCGACAATCTCGCTCGGATTGGCTTTTCTGGTTTCATCCACCCTGGCCTTGGCAACGTGTTGTTCGACATCGGTCAGTAACCGTTTCGCCTCGGCGACCAGCTGGGGTCTTGGGGTGCTGGCGATAGGCGGTCGCACTGGCAACCATTCACCCTGTCTTTTTTCATAGCGGGCGGAGGGAGAGCCTGGGCGCAACGGGTCTGGAACCCTGACGATGACATTGCCGTCCTGAGCGGTTTCCGTTTCGCCGACCAGAACCCGGTAGGTGCCGTGTTGGCGGACCCGGAAAACTTTTCTCGGTGTCAGGGGGCGGGGACTTTCGGAAGGGTCGGGCTGCGCTGGCAGGAAATCGAAATCGATGTCGTGGTCGATGTCGGGCAGTTCCCGATCGCGGCCGATCGATTCCAGAATGCCGCTGAGCCTGTTTTCGATCCGCGTCTCGAGTGGATCAATCAGATTGAGGATTTCCCTGAGATACCCGGCCTTCACAGCATCGGTGTCAGCGTTGGCGACCAGTTGCATTGCAAATCGGGACCTGTCCGCCCTGATCTGGTCAAGGCTCAAGAGCAGCGCCATCGGGTGCTCGTGTTGCGGAATGTTTTTCAGGTCTCCGGTGACCAGGTCGACACAGGAAAGCGATGGCATGGTGGTATTGGGCGAATGGTCTGGCGTGCCCGCATAAAGGTGTACGTAAAGGGTCAGCTTGTTGAAGTTGATGCGCTCGGCCGACGGTACTTGCTGCCTGATTTCTTCGAGTATCGGCTCCGCTCCAGGCGCGGCTTTTCTGATTTCTGCCAACACCACTTCACGTTCTTCGATAAACCTCAGTTTCTTGTTCAGGTGAGGAATGATCTTTTTGCAACTGTCGGCATCCAGCCTGGAAATCGTAGGCTTGACCCTCAGGTCCATGACCGCCATGAGGCGGTTGAGGAATTCGCCGCGTTCTATGCGAAAGGTGTGCAGTTCCTCCTTGAACAACCCGCCGGCTTTGGCAAGGACCAGCCATTTCCTGTTGAGTACCAGCGATTCCACGAAATCCGCCTGCTTTTGCACATGCTTGAGCAGGTGCACTTCAAGGCTCAGCAATTTTGCGTTTCGCTCTGCGCTGCCCTCTGGCAGTTTCCGGGTTTCTTCCCAGAGGGTGTTATGACGTGCCGACGAGTTGGTCAAATCGGTGTGGGCCTTGTGAAAAGGCTCATACATCTGCATCAGCGTATCTTTACTCAAGCGCGCAATCTCTGCGTCCTGAATGACTTTTTTCAGGTCTGGCAGGTGATAGACCCAGCGACTGCCGTCATCGCGCCTGACCGGCCGCGTCTCGCCGCTGCGGCTGGCCCGGTAGATGTTTGCGCTGTCGGCTGCCACGGGGTCTTTCTGGTTGACGATACGCCAGGCTTTTTGTGTCGCAGTGGAGGCGCTCACATCGTGCATGACCTGATAAACGTGATTGTGCAGGGTCAGGTATAGCCGACCCTCATGGCGCACCAACCCGTCGCTGTCGACCTTGGCGTCGGTGATATGCACAGACTTGTGAAACGTCTGCAGGTGAGTGTCGGCCAACGTAACGGCGTCACCGTCGTTGAGCGAATGCCACAGTCCGCTGCCAGTGTCACGCAGCATGAGCGGACCCGAGGCAACCCGCTCGGCGGCGAGTTGGGCGCGGTAGAGGCCGGTCTGCGGATCGACTCCGACCAACACGATGCCGCCATCCGCGACATCGACGTATTCGCGTCCTTTGTACGTCCTCAAACCCTCGGTATTGGCGAGGGACAAGCGTTCAGGAGCCGGGATTCGATAGCGCTCCAGCGATTGTGGCCCTGTGGCGCCCCTTTCTACCGAGGCCGTAGTCGCATGCGCTATGACGACGGGAGATTGTCTTGTCAGCTCAGGGCCGGCTGTGCCGTGAGTGCCGAGCGGCCGCACCGCAGGAGGGGTGGACAGGGACGGTTCAGGCTGCGTCCGTGGCGCTCGCCCGCTATGGCCTGGCTGCGGCGAATCCGGGCTGGTCGGAAGATTGACTTTGATGCTGCCCTTGGCGGGCTGTTTGGGTGACATTGCTTCATCCTTGAAGGGTTGTCACATCAGTCGGCACAGATGCTCGACTAATGGATGTTGTATTGGAACGCTGATTTTTTTCACTGTGACGGGCTGTCAGGCAGGCTCGACGTGGTTGTAAGAGAAACCGACCATTGCCGTCGGAATTGGTTAATTTTTGTGCTATATTCCGCGCCCGCGATTTTTCACTTCAACACCGGTCGTCGACATGCAAGCAGCCAAGCCGTTATTTGACTATCCAAAATATTGGGCCGAATGTTTCGGGCCAGCGCCATTCCTGCCGATGAGCAGGGAGGAGATGGATCAGCTTGGCTGGGATTCGTGCGACATCATCATTGTTACCGGAGATGCCTACGTCGATCATCCGTCGTTCGGCATGGCGATCATCGGCCGGCTGCTGGAGTCGCAAGGCTTCCGCGTCGGGATCATCGCGCAGCCGAACTGGCAGTCCAAAGACGACTTCATGAAGCTCGGCGAGCCGAACCTGTTCTTCGGCGTCGCGGCGGGCAACATGGACTCGATGATCAACCGCTACACCGCGGACAAGAAAATCCGCTCCGATGACGCGTACACGCCCGGCGGCATGGCCGGCAAACGTCCGGATCGCGCGAGCCTGGTCTACAGCCAGCGCTGCAAGGAAGCCTACAAGCACGTGCCGATCGTGCTCGGCGGCATCGAAGCCTCGCTGCGCCGCATCGCCCACTACGACTATTGGCAGGATCGCGTGCGCAACTCGATCCTGATCGACGCCAGCGCCGACATTCTGCTGTACGGCAACGCCGAGCGGGCCATTGTCGAAGTTGCCCAGCGTCTTTCGTGGGGCCACAAGATCGAAGACATCACCGATGTTCGCGGCACCGCGTTCATCCGTCGCGATACGCCACAGGGCTGGTATGAAGTCGACTCCACGCGCATCGACCGTCCGGGCAAGGTCGACAAGATCATCAACCCGTACGTGAATACCCAGGACACTCAGGCCTGCGCCATCGAGCAGGAAAAAGGCCCGGTCGAAGATCCGCAGGAAGCCAAGGTTGTGCAGATTCTGGCCAGCCCGCGCATGACCCGCGACAAGACCGTGATCCGCCTGCCGTCGATGGAGAAGGTGCGTAACGATCCGGTTCTGTACGCCCACGCCAACCGCGTGTTGCACCTGGAAACCAACCCGGGCAACGCCCGTGCGCTGGTGCAGAAACATGGCGAGGTCGATGTCTGGTTCAACCCGCCGCCGATTCCGATGACCACCGAAGAAATGGACTACGTGTTCGGCATGCCGTACGCACGTGTGCCGCACCCGGCGTACGGCAAGGAAAAGATCCCCGCCTACGACATGATCCGTTTCTCGGTGAACATCATGCGTGGCTGTTTTGGTGGCTGCACTTTCTGCTCGATCACCGAGCACGAAGGGCGGATCATCCAGAACCGTTCCGAAGAGTCGATCATTCGCGAAATCGAAGAGATCCGCGACAAGGTCCCGGGCTTTACCGGCGTCATTTCCGACCTCGGCGGCCCGACTGCGAACATGTACCGCATTGCCTGCAAGAGCCCGGAAATCGAATCCGCGTGCCGCAAGCCGTCCTGCGTGTTCCCCGGTATCTGCCCGAACCTGAACACCGACCACTCGTCGCTGATTCAGCTGTACCGCAGCGCCCGTGCGTTGCCGGGTGTGAAGAAGATTCTGATTGCCTCCGGGCTGCGTTACGACCTCGCCGTCGAGTCGCCGGAGTACGTCAAGGAGCTGGTGACCCACCACGTCGGCGGTTACCTGAAGATCGCCCCGGAACACACCGAGGAAGGCCCGCTCAACCAGATGATGAAACCGGGCATCGGTAGCTATGACAAGTTCAAGCGCATGTTCGAGAAGTACACCAAGGAAGCGGGCAAGGAGCAGTACCTGATTCCGTACTTCATCGCCGCCCACCCGGGCACCACCGACGAAGACATGATGAACCTCGCCCTGTGGCTCAAGGGCAACGGCTTCCGCGCCGACCAGGTGCAGGCGTTCTACCCGTCGCCGATGGCCACCGCCACGGCGATGTACCACTCGGGCAAGAACCCGCTGCGCAAGGTCACCTACAAGAGCGACGGCGTGACCATCGTCAAGAGCGAAGAGCAGCGTCGCCTGCACAAGGCATTCTTGCGTTACCACGATCCGAAAGGCTGGCCGATGCTGCGTGAAGCGTTGGTGCGCATGGGCCGCGCCGATCTGATCGGCTCGGGCAAGGATCAGTTGATTCCGGCGCATCAGCCGACGACCGACAGCTACCAGAGTGCCCGTCGCAAGAACTCGACGCCGGCCGGCAGCCACAAGGTCGCCAAAGAGAAGACCACCAAGATCCTCACCCAGCACACCGGCCTGCCGCCGCGTGCCAGTGATGGCGGTAATCCCTGGGACAAGCGTGAACAGGCCAAGGCTGCGGCATTTGCCCGCAACCAGCAGGCGGCCAAGGAGCGCAAGGATGCGGCGAAGGGCAAAGGACCGAAGCCGACGCGCAAGCCGGTCGTGCCGCGCTAAATACTGCTTAAGCTGAACAGAACGCCAACCTCCGGGTTGGCGTTTTGCATTTCAGGCCTCAGGAAATTAGTTGTTGCCGCTAGCCTCTTCGCGAGCAGGCTCGCTCCCACAGGGGAGCGCAATCCAAATGTGGGAGCGAGCCTGCTCGCGAAAGCGTCCGATCAAACACGGCAAGAATCAGCGTCCGCAACATTTGCGTGCAACTGAGCCAAAGCATTTCCTCGCATCGCCCGGTTTTGGTGCTGTACTGCCTTGAGCATTTCGAGAAAGCGCGCTGGCCTGTGCATGGCATAAGTCTTGCGCGCTTTCCTCTACGCCCAGGCTCGCAGGAGGCACGCCGTGTCGATTCATGTCGCATTGCATCACGTCACGCATTATCGCTACGACCGCGCTGTCGAACTCGGCCCGCAGATCGTCCGCCTGCGCCCGGCGCCCCACAGTCGCACGCGGATTCTGTCCTATGCGCTGAAAGTCTCGCCCGAGCAGCATTTCATCAACTGGCAACAAGACCCTCAGGGCAATTACCTGGCACGCCTGGTATTCCCGGAAAAAACCACAGAGCTGCGCATCGAAGTCGATCTGCTCGCCGAGATGGCGGTGTTCAACCCGTTCGACTTCTTCCTCGAACCCTACGCCGAAAAAATCCCGTTCAGCTACGCCGCCGATGAGCGCAAGGAGCTGGCGCCGTACCTGGAAATCTTGCCGCTGACCCCGACCTTCAAGGCTTACCTGGACAGCATCGACCGCACGCCGCTGCCTGCCGTGGATTTTCTGGTGGCGCTCAATCAGCGTCTCAGCGAAGACATCGGTTACCTGATTCGCATGGAACCGGGCGTGCAAACCCCGGAGCACACTCTCCAGCACGCTTCTGGCTCCTGCCGCGACTCGGCATGGCTGCTGGTGCAGTTGCTGCGCAATCTCGGTCTGGCGGCACGGTTTGTCTCCGGTTACCTGATTCAACTGACCGCCGACGTGAAAAGCCTCGACGGCCCGTCCGGCACCGACGTCGACTTCACCGACCTGCATGCCTGGTGCGAGGTGTATCTGCCGGGTGCCGGCTGGATCGGCCTTGATGCCACGTCCGGGCTGTTCGCTGGTGAAGGACATATCCCGTTGGCCTGCAGTCCCGATCCGTCCTCGGCGGCGCCGATCAGTGGTCTGGTCGAACCTTGCGAAACGCAGTTCAGCCACGAGATGTCAGTCGAGCGAATCTGGGAAGCGCCGAGGGTCACCAGGCCCTACACCGATGAGCAATGGCGGGCGATCCAGGCGCTGGGCCGGCAGATCGACGCCGACCTGCTCGAAGGCGATGTGCGCCTGACCATGGGCGGCGAGCCGACCTTCGTCTCCATCGATGACCCCGACGGCGCCGAATGGAACACCGCCGCGCTGGGGCCGGACAAGCGTCGGCTGTCCGCCGAACTGTTCCAGCGCATGCGCAAGCAGTACGCGCCGCAGGGGCTGGTGCATTTCGGCCAGGGCAAGTGGTATCCCGGCGAACAATTGCCGCGCTGGTCGCTCAATTGTTACTGGCGCCGCGACGGACAGCCGATCTGGCACAACGACGCATTGATTGCCGACGAGCAGCAGGACTACGGCGCCGACGGCGAACTGGCCGGGCGCTTTCTGGCCAGCGTCGCCGAGCGTCTGAAGTTGCCTGCGCGCTTTGTCTTTCCGGCCTACGAGGATCATCTCTATTACCTGTGGCGCGAGGGCGCGTTGCCCGGCAACGTCAGCGCCGAAGATTCGCGCCTGGAAGATCCGTTGGAGCGCGCCCGGCTGCGCAAGGTTTTCGGTCAGGGCCTGAACAAGGTGATCGGTCAGGTGCTGCCGCTGGCGCGCACGGCCAAGGGCGATCAGTGGCAGAGCGGGCGCTGGTATCTGCGCGATGAACATTGTCGTCTGGTGGCGGGGGATTCGCCCTTGGGGTATCGCTTGCCGCTGGCGTCGCAGCCGTGGGTGAAGGCGGCGGAATATCCGTTCATCCATCCCAACGATCCGAATCAGGACTTTGCCGAGCTGCCGGATCCCGCGCAACTCGGGCTTCACGGCGAGCCGGCTGCGCTGGATGAGCGCGTGCCGAAAATCGATGAGTCCGCTGACTGGCTGACCCGCACCGCATTCTGCGCCGAGGCCCGTGAAGGGCGGCTGTATCTGTTCATGCCACCGCTGGAGCGGGTCGAGGATTATCTGGAACTGGTGGCGGCCATCGAGGCCACCGCCGAGGAACTGCATTGCCCGGTGCTGCTGGAAGGTTATGAGCCGCCGAGTGATCCGCGCCTGAGCAATTTCCGGATCACTCCGGATCCTGGTGTGATCGAGGTCAACGTGCAGCCGTCGGCGACCTGGGACGAGTTGGTCGAGCGCACCGGGTTTCTTTACGAACAGGCGCGGCAAACCCGCCTGACCACCGAGAAATTCATGATTGACGGGCGCCACACCGGTACCGGCGGCGGCAACCATTTCGTCCTCGGCGGCGCGACACCGGCGGATTCACCCTTTCTGCGGCGGCCGGACCTGCTGCGCAGCCTGATCAGTTATTGGCACAACCATCCGTCGCTGTCGTACCTGTTTTCCGGGCTGTTCATCGGCCCGACGTCCCAGGCGCCACGGGTCGATGAGGCGCGCAATGATGCCTTGTACGAATTGGAGATCGCTTTCGCGCAGATACCCGAACCGGGCGAAGAATGCGCGCCGTGGCTGGTTGATCGGCTGTTGCGCAATCTGCTGATCGACGTCACCGGCAACACCCATCGCGCTGAATTCTGCATCGACAAACTGTATTCGCCGGACGGCGCTACCGGGCGTCTCGGTTTGCTTGAATTGCGCGCATTTGAGATGCCGCCCCACGCGCAGATGAGTCTGGCCCAGCAGTTGCTGTTGCGGGCATTGGTTGCAAGGTTCTGGCGCGAGCCTTACGCGCCGCCGAAGCTGGCGCGCTGGGGCACCGAGCTGCACGACCGCTTCCTGCTGCCGCACTTTATCGAGCAGGATTTTGCCGACGTCATCGTCGAGCTCAACCATGCCGGCTATCCTTTGCGCGCGGAGTGGTTCGCTGCGCATCTGGAATTTCGTTTTCCCAAGGTCGGCGACTACGCCGTCAACGGCATCGAGCTGGAGCTGCGCCAGGCCCTCGAACCCTGGCACGTGCTGGGCGAGGAGGGCTCGGCGGGCGGCACGGTGCGCTACGTCGATTCTTCGCTGGAGCGCTTGCAGGTCAAGCTCAACGGCCTGGCGCCGCAGCGGTATCTGCTGACCTGCAATGGCGTCGCGGTGCCGTTGCACACGACCGGACGGGTGGGCGAGTTTGTCGCCGGGGTGCGCTTTCGGGCCTGGCAACCGGCCAACTGTCTGCACCCGACCATCGCGGTGCACGCGCCGCTGGTGTTCGACCTGCTCGATACCTGGATGGGACGTTCGCTGGGCGGTTGCCAGTATCACGTCACCCACCCCGGCGGACGCAATTACGAGACCTTGCCGGTCAACGCCAACGAAGCGGAGAGTCGGCGCATGGCGCGGTTTTTCCGCCTCGGACATACCCCGGGGAAACTTGCGATACCTGAAGTGGACATCAGTGACGAACTGCCGATGACCCTCGATTTGCGACGTTTCTAAGTCTCACGTGACACGCGGATTTTTCGTATATCCGCGTGTCACGTGCCTGCGTTAGTCTGACCGTTCCCTGCTGTCTGCCGAGCTTTCCATGCCTGACCTGCTAGACCGCTACCCGCTGAACGCGGGCACCTACCACGAACTGCTCGACGGCAGCGGCGCAGTGCGTCCGCATTGGCAGCGGCTGCTCGATCAGTTGCAGCGCAGCAGCCCCGCGCAACTGGTGCAACGCCAGGCCCTACTGGCCCGGCAGATTCAGGAAAACGGTGTCACCTACAACGTCTATGCCGACCCCAAAGGCGCCGATCGGCCGTGGGAACTGGATCTGTTGCCCCATGTGATTGCGGCGGATGAGTGGCAGCAATTGTCCGCCGGCATTGCTCAGCGTGGGCGCTTGCTCAATGCGGTGCTGGCGGATCTGTACGGCCCGCAACGGCTGATCAGCGAAGGTCTGCTGCCGGCAGAGCTGGTGTTCGGGCACAACAATTTTCTCTGGCCCTGTCAGGGCATTGCGCCGCCCGAGTCAGCCTTTTTGCATTTGTATGCCGTGGATCTGGCGCGCACGCCGGATGGCCGCTGGTGGGTCACCGCTGATCGCACTCAGGCGCCGTCCGGTGCCGGCTATGCGCTGGAAAACCGCACCATCGTCTCCCGCGCCTTTCCCGATCTGTACCGTGATCTGAAGGTTCAGCATCTCGCCGGATTCTTCCGCACATTGCAGGAAACCCTGGTGCGTCAGGCACCGGAGGGTGATGACGCACCGTTGGTAGTGCTGCTGACCCCAGGGCGTTTCAACGAAAGTTATTTCGAGCATCTGTATCTGGCCCGCCAGCTCGGTTATCCGTTGGTCGAGGGCGGCGATCTGACCGTGCGCAATGCCACGGTGTACCTGAAAACCCTCAGCGGCCTGCGCCGGGTGCACGCGATCATGCGCCGCCTCGACGATGATTTCTGCGACCCGCTGGAGTTGCGTACCGACTCGGCGCTGGGCGTGCCCGGCCTGCTCGAAGCGGTGCGTCAAGGGCGGGTGCTGGTGGCCAATGCGCTGGGCAGCGGGGTGCTGGAATCGCCGGGCCTGTTGGGCTTTCTGCCGAAGATCAACCAATTCCTGTTTGGTGAAGAACTGATCCTGCCGTCGATCGCCACCTGGTGGTGCGGGGAGGCACCAGTGCTGGCGCAAGCGCTGGAAAAACTCCCTGAGCTGTTGATCAAACCGGCGTTCCCGTCGCAAAGCTTCGCCCCGGTGTTCGGCCGTGATTTGAATGAAAGTCAGCGCCTGGAGCTGGCGCAACGTATGCAGGCGCGGCCTTATGCCTATGTCGCGCAAGAACTGGCGCAACTGTCGCAGGCGCCGGTCTGGCAAGCCGATGACGGTCAACTGCAACCCCGCGCGATTGGCATGCGCATGTACGCCGTGGCTAGCCACGATGGCTACCGCGTATTGCCGGGCGGGTTGACCCGAGTGGCGGCCGACGCCGATGCCGAGGTGGTGTCGATGCAGCGCGGCGGGGCGAGCAAGGACACCTGGGTGCTGAGCGATCGTGCGCCGAGTGGCGAGCAGTGGAAGGCACAGCGCAATATCGGCGTGCATGATCTGGTCCGACGCGATCCGTACTTGCCGTCGCGGGTGGTGGAAAACCTGTTCTGGTTCGGCCGCTACTGCGAACGCTGTGACGACAGCGCGCGGCTGCTGCGCATCATGCTCACGCGCTATGTCGATGGTGATGATCCGCAAGCGTTGCAGGCGGCGGTCGATCTCGGTGAGCGACTGGCGCTGTTGCCGGATGAAGGCGAACTGCCGGAACGCTTGCTCGCTGCGTTGCTGGGCGAGGATTGGTCGTTCAGCCTGCGTTCCAACTTGCAGCGCTTGCAGTGGGCCGCCTCGCAAGTGCGCGGCAAGCTGTCCCGCGAGAACTGGCAGGCGCTGGTCGAATTGCAGCGCGAGGCACTGGAGCTGGAAGTCGATGAGCCCGACTTCGGCGAACTGCTGGATTTCCTCAACCGTCTGGTGATGTCGCTGGCGGCGCTGTCGGGGTTTGCCCTGGATGACATGACCCGCGACGAAGGCTGGCGTTTTCTGATGATCGGCCGACGCATCGAACGCTTGCAGTTTCTCAGCAGCAGTCTGGCCGCGTTTCTGCGCGGTGCCGGTGCGTTCGATCAGGCGGGGCTTGAGTGGTTGCTGGAACTGGGCAACAGCAGCATCACCTATCGCTCGCGCTATCTGGCGGTGGCACAGTTGATTCCGGTGCTCGATCTGCTGTTGCTGGATGAGCAGAACCCCCACGCCGTGTTGTTTCAGCTGAAACTGGTGACCCGCACGCTGAAGCGTTTGAACGACGATTTCGCTGCGCCTCGCGAGACCGGATTGCTGCAACTGGTCGAACGCCTGTCGCGATTTGATCTCGGCTGTCTGGAAAATCCGCTGTTCGGCAAATCCAGCGTACGTGCCGCGCTGGACGGTCTGGCCGATCTGTTGCAGGAAATCGCCGAAGCGAGCGGCCAGGTATCGGATCGTCTGGCGTTGCGCCATTTCGCCCATGTCGATGATGTCAGCCAGCGAACGGTGTCGGTGTGATGAGCGCTCAGTATCAGATCTTTCACGACACCTGTTACCAGTACGACAGCCCGGTCTCCCTCGCGCAGCAACTGGCGCACCTGTGGCCGCGCGAATGCAGCTGGCAGCGCTGCACCGAGCAGCAACTGCTGATCAGCCCCGAGCCGACCATGCGCCGCGACGAGCTGGACGTGTTCGGCAATCCGCTGACGCGCCTGGCTTTTGAACGGCCCCATTACCAGTTGCAGGTCAACGCCCGGCTGACGGTTGAGGTGCTGGCGCGACCGGCGCTGGATTTCAATCTGTCCCCGGCGTGGGAGCACACCCGCGATGCGCTGACCTACAGCGGCCAGCCGTTGTCCGCCGACTTGCTCGAAGCCTGTCGCTACCGGTTCCAGTCGCCTTATGTGCATTTGAAGCGCAGCTTCGTCGAGTTCTCGCACAGCTGTTTTCCGCCGGGACGTCCGTTGCTGCTCGGCGTGCAGGCGCTGATGCAGAAGATATTCAGCGAATTCACTTTCGATGCCGAAGCCACCCAAGTGGCGACGCCGCTGGTGGAAGTGCTGGAGCGTCGACGCGGGGTCTGTCAGGACTTTGCTCACCTGATGCTGGCCTGCCTGCGCTCGCGTGGGCTGGCGTCGCGTTATGTCAGCGGCTACCTGCTGACCCAGCCACCGCCGGGGCAGCCACGGCTGATCGGCGCCGACGCTTCCCATGCGTGGGTATCGGTATTCTGCCCGGTATCGGGATGGGTGGATTTCGATCCGACCAACAATGTGCAGCCGGCGCTGGAACACATCACGTTGGCGTGGGGAAGGGACTTCTCCGATGTATCGCCGTTGCGCGGGGTGATTCTCGGTGGCGGTAATCACGACCCGGAAGTGCGGGTCACGGTGATGCCACTGGAGTAACGCAGATCAAACTGTAGGAGTGAGCCTGCTCGCGATGGCGGTGTGTCAGGCGATAAATGTTGTGACTGACACAACGCTATCGCGAGCAGGCTCACTCCTACAAGGGAAATGGGTGTTTTGGAAAGGGCTGTGAGGGCCGGCGGCAGAACCGCCAGCCCCGTCACAAATCCGCAGGGCCTGATTCGATCATCAAACCCGGTGGGGCTCAGGCGTCGGGCGTCTGATCTTTCGGTGCATCGGATGCATCAACATCATCATCGGTCGCCACTTCACCGTCAGGGTTCAGTGCCGCTTCTTCAGCGGTTTGCTTCTTGCGCTGAAGCTTTTCCTCTTTCTTCTGTTCCTTTGCCAGGTCTCGTTGACGTTTGGCGAAGGAGTAATTGGGTTTGGCCATGGGCGATCCTCTGGGGTCGAAGGTGAGGTTGAGCGGCGCGTATTCTGCCCTGTATCGGTGTCCGGGGGTTAACCGGGTTTCTGGTCGACCCACTTGGGCGTGACGGTCGGCTGCCACTGATCGAGGGCGTCGAGCAGGGAATCTGGCGATTCGCTCACTTGCAGCATGTCACGGTGTGGCGCGCGAACGAAGCCTTCACCGACGATATGATCGAGAAAAGCCGTGAGTTTGCTGTAGAAACCGTTCACTTCCAGCAGGCCCAAAGGCTTGCCGTGGTAGCCGAGCTGGCCCCAGGTCCAGACTTCGAACAGCTCTTCCAGCGTGCCGAGGCCGCCGGGCAGGGCGATGAACGCATCGCTGAGTTCGGCCATCCGCGCTTTGCGCGCGTGCATGCCATCGACCACTTCGAGACGGGTCAGGCTTTTGTGGCCGATCTCCTTGTCCATCAGGCTTTGCGGGATGATGCCGATCACTTCGCCGCCAGCAGCCAGGGCCGCATCAGCGACAATGCCCATCAAACCGACGGCGCCACCGCCATAGACCAGGGTCAACTTGCGCTCGGCCAGCGCCCGGCCAAGGGCCACGGCAGCTTCAGTGTAGGCCGGTACGGTACCGGCGTTGGCACCGCAAAACACACAAACGGATTTCAGCGACATGCGTTACTCCTGAGTCGATCAGGCGCACAGGGTAACGGCTGGCACGCTGCGCTCCAAGGACTAGACTTCGCGTTCAGGTGATTCAAAAGTACCGCTGGCGCCACAGGCGTAGGCGGCGAGCAAGCTGCACAACAGACCGTTAAAGAACATGACTGGCACTCCGTTTCAGTAGGTGGGCCGATCATAGGGCTGGCCGTACGAAATGGCCGTTAGATTGTGTCGATGGGTGCCATAGCCTGAAAGTTGTATACAATTTTTGACTCAAGTCATATGAACTTGCGATGATTTCAGGCAGTCTTTCCACCACTAGTGTTTTTGTTAACCCTGCCTTGGAGATTCACCATGTTTTCCAAAGTTGTTGCGGTATCCCTGCTGGCGCTGGCCAGCAGCCAATTGATGGCTGCCGAGTGCAAAACCACCGTTGATTCCACCGATCAGATGACCTTCAACACCAAGGAAATCGTGATCGACAAGAGCTGCAAGACCTTCACCGTCGAACTGACCCACTCCGGCAGCCTGCCGAAGAACGTCATGGGCCATAACCTGGTGATCAGCAAAGAAGCTGACATGCAGCCAATCGCTACCGACGGCCTGGCAGCCGGTATCGACAAGAACTACCTGAAGGATGGCGACGCCCGCATCATCGCCCACACCAAGATCATCGGCGCCAAGGAAACCGATTCGGTGACCTTTGATGTGGCCAAAGTGGCTGACGGTGGCTACGGCTTCTTCTGCTCGTTCCCTGGGCACATCTCGATGATGAAAGGCACTATCGTCGTCAAGTAATCAGGGCCAATGTGGGAGCGAGCCTGCTCGCGAAGAGGCCATCCGCTTCACCGAAAGACTGATGGCCAAAGAAAAAGCCCGCTGAGGATCACTCCTCCGCGGGCTTTTTGATGCCGTTGAAAAATCAAGGCGCAAACGGCATCACGCGCTTGTGATGGGTCTTGTTGTACGTGTCGACAATGATCTTCGCCGCCTCGTCCCGCACCGCTTCACCGTGCAGAAACGCATCGATCTCGGCATAGGTCACGCCGTGCGCCGCTTCGTCCGGTTTGCCTGGCGAAAGATCTTCGAGGTCGGCGGTCGGGACTTTTTCGACCAGCGATTCCGGCGCGCCAAAGTTGCGGGCAATCGCACGCACCTGATTTTTCACCAGGCCGCTGAGCGGGGCGAGGTCGCAGGCGCCGTCGCCGAATTTGGTGAAGAAGCCCATCACCGCTTCTGCCGCATGGTCGGTGCCAATCACCAGACCGCCCGCCACTCCGGCAATCGTGTACTGCGCCACCATGCGCATCCGCGCCTTGGTATTGCCCAGCACGAAATCCACCGACGCCGCCGGTTTGCCTTCGAACGCCGACACCTGAGCCGCCAGTGCCTTGACCGCCGGGCCGATGTTCACGGTGTGGATTTCGTCAGGGGCGATGCAGTCGAGCGAAGCCTTGGCGTCGTGCTCGTCAAACTGGGTTTCATACGGCAGGCGCACGGCGATGAATTTGTAGCGGTCGTCGCCGGTCTTTTCGCGCAGTTCACGTACCGCGCGCTGGGCCAGGAGGCCGGCGGTCAGTGAATCGACGCCGCCGCTGATGCCCAGCACCAGGGTCTTGAGGCCGGACTTAACCAGGCAATCCTGAATGAACGTCAGGCGTCGGGCGACTTCGGCCTGCAGGGCCTGATCGTCGGCGAACGGTGGTTGCACCTTGAGCTGCTCAGCAATCTCACGCTGTACGGCTTGCATGAATTCACTCCTTGCTAGATAGACTGGATTCGGCAGGAACCTGAAACACATGTCGCAAATAGGCGACGAAATTCGGATCTTTGCAGTGGGTCTTGCCGGGCTCGTCGGAAATCTTCGCCACCGGCTGGCCGTTGCAGGCGGTCATTTTAAGCACGATGCTCATCGGTTCGACACCCGGGATGTCGCAGGTGAGGTTGGTGCCGATGCCGAAGCTCACATTGATGCGACCGTGCAGCGCGCGGAAAATCTCCAACGATTTGGGCAGGGTCAGACTGTCGGAAAACACCAGGGTCTTGCTCATCGGGTCGATGCCGAGCTTGTGGTAATGCGCGATGCACTTTTCGCCCCACGCCACCGGGTCCCCGGAATCGTGGCGCAGGCCGTCGAAAAGCTTGGCGAAGAACAGGTCGAAATCGCCAAGGAAGGCGTCGGTAGTGATGCAGTCGGTAAGGGCGATACCGAGCAGGCCCCGGTACTCGCGAACCCAGCAGTCGAGCGCGGCGATCTGGCTGTCGATCAGGCGCGGGCCGAGTTGCTGATGGGCCATGATCCACTCATGGGCCATGGTGCCCAGCGGTTTCATGTCCAGCTCGCGGGACAGATGCACGTTGCTGGTACCGACGAAACGCCCGGGGAAATCATGCTTGAGCACGTTCACCACTTCGGCCTGCACGCCAAAGGAAAAGCGCCGACGCGTGCCGAAATCGGCGACCTGCAATTGCGACAGCTCATCGGCCGAAGCATTGGCGGTCAGCCAGTCGAACTTGCGATACAGCTGTTCGCGTGCCTGCTCCAGCGAGGTTTCGCGGTAGCGATAGCGGTTACGCACCTCGCTGACGATCGCCAGCAGCGGCACTTCGTAAAGGATGACGTGCAGCCATGGCCCGCGCAGGCGGATGAACAGCTCGCCGTTCTCGATGCCGGTATGCAAGTAACGCAGGTTGAAGCGGAACAGACCCAGGAAGCGCAGGAAGTCCGGTTTCAGGAAGGTGATGCGCTCAAGAAAACTCAGCTGATCGGCACTCAGGCTCAGTTCGGCCAAGCGCTCGATCTGATGACGGATCTCGGCCAGATACGGGCGCAGATCCTCGGCGTTGCGGCAGCGGAACTCCCATTCGACTTCGACGTTGGGGTAGTTGTGCAGCACCGCCTGCATCATCGTCAGCTTGTAGAAGTCGGTGTCGAGCAGGTTCTGCACGATGCGATCGGCAAACACACTCTCGCTCATAAACGGGTCTCCAGTTGCGCCGCGCCTTGCGCGGTCTATATCGATGGCGCTAGTGGCGCATATCGGAGGTAGGGATTGCCAGCATTTTTTAAGCACACCGCAGATCGAATGTGGGAGCGAGCCTGCTCGCGAATGCGGTGTGTCAGTTAGAGATGATGTGGCTGACCCGAC